>DFNN01000132.1 GCA_002376065.1 Caryophanales bacterium UBA3566 | reverse complement strand
TTTATAATCATATATAATCATAATCAATCAAATGTAATACGCATAACTTCTTCGACAGTAGTTATACCCATTTTCACTTTCTCTAGTCCGGCTTCTACAAGCAACTTCAAGCCATTTTGTTTTGCAGCTTCAAAGATTTCATATTCTCGTGCATGATTAGAAATCAGTTTCACGATATTGTCATTGATATCGAGTATTTCAAAGATGGCAGTACGTCCTTTGTATCCTTTATTATTACAGTGTTCACATCCGTGAGCACGTTTGACTGTATCAACAATAATATTGTGTTTATCAAGTACTTCTTGTTCACTCTTGGTTGGTTTTTCATCAGTTGCGCAGAACTTACATACTACACGAACAAGTCGTTGCGCTACAACACCACTGAGTGATGACGCAACCATGAATGGATCAATCCCCATATCAACCAAACGGTTTAATGTTTTGACCGCACTGTTTGTATGGATAGTAGAAAGGACTAAGTGTCCTGTGAGTGATGCCTTAACTGCGATTTGCGCAGTTTCTCCATCACGAATCTCCCCAACCATGATGATATTCGGGTCTTGACGTAAAATACTCCTTAATGCATTGGCAAAGGTGAAATTGATGTCAGGGTTTACATTTACTTGGTTAACCCCTTCAAGTTCAATTTCCACTGGATCTTCAACCGTGATGATATTGACATCATCAGCATTCAATTGATCTAAGACCGCATAAAGCGTTGTCGTTTTCCCTGACCCAGTAGGTCCTGATACTAAGATGATTCCATTTGGACGATTGATTAATCGCATAAACATTTCTGTTTCACCATCGTTTAATCCAAGGCGCTCAATCCCTTTAGAATCTCTTGATAAGTCAAGGACACGCATAACCACTTTTTCCCCACGTACTGTCGGTAAGGTGGAAATACGTAAGTCAATTGGTCTACCTTCAATGACGGTTTTAATACGTCCATCTTGCGGGTTTCTCGTGTCAGTAATGTCCATATGGCTCATTACTTTGATACGAGAAACAAGTTTTGGTAATACGACTTTTGGCAACGTTCTTTCAGTGGCCAAAATACCATCAACACGATAACGGATTTTAAACTCGATATCCGTTGGGTCAATATGAATATCACTCGCATTACTTTTAACTGCGGTCAACAACAATTGATTCACAAGTTGAATAATTGGTGATTCATTTCTATCTTCTTCTGTATTTTTACTACTGACAAGTTCATCATAGAATTTTTCTTCTGGTTTTTTATCTTCTTTGACATCAATACCAAGTGATTTTAAGGTTTTACTGAAACCGTAATATCTCGCAATCGCAGTTGATATATCATCACTAGTTGCCAAAACAGTTTCAACGTTCATACCTGTACGAAGTCGAACATTTTCAATCGTAGGAAAATCAAGTGGATCATTGGTTGCGATAACAATTCTTCGACCATGGATATTGATGGGCATAATATTTGCTTGTGTGACAAATTCTTCTTCTAATAGCTTTAAAACAGATTCATCAATGTAAAGTAATTGTAAATTTACTCTACGAATCCCTAGTGATTTTTCCAGCGCATCAACAATTTGTGAATCCGTACAAAAACCAAAGCGCACAAGCGCTTCTCCGATTTTTTCTCCACGTTCACGTTTCCTTAATGCCTCATTGATTTGTTTTTCGGTTACAACACCTTGTTCATACAATACATCACCAAGACGTTTTTGTACATTTCTAGCCATCTTATTTCCCCCTATTACTGTTGTGCAATGATTTGTTCCTCGATTGGTGGATAAAACTCATAAAACAACACCGTTTCACTTATAACTTCTCCATAAACATCGGTGAGGGTTCTAACTACTTCCACATATCGACCGTTGACACCGTTTCTGATTAAGTTAATATCATTCACAGTAATCGTTGGAAATGGAATCTCAGTGATGACAATTTCAGTATCAATTTCGTTGACAAAAGGTAATCCCACAATTTCTACAATCAGTTCGTTCCCTTCATCTACAGAAAAAACGTAACTATAAGTTGTTTCGTTTGGATTAAATATTTGAAAATCTCGATTGGTAAATCGATCGATATTGACATTGATTCCGTAATACGGATAAGATACATACAAGTACAAATCTGAATCAATGATTGGATTATAGTAGACTTGATTGACAATTAAATTGGATTCATGGGTCGCCCCAAGCATCGCTTTTCCCATGAACCCTAGTTCACGATCATCAAACACTTCTTGATAATCTTCTAATAAAGAAAGCAACATCTTTTCTTCAATCACCATTTTTGGAGATTCATTTATTTCAGTCAAGCGTTCAACGATACTACCTGCATCAATCGTCGCTGGTAATTCGATTGAATAACTACCTACTACTTCCTCATAATCCTCAGCCAAGTAATCTTCAATATTTTTTTGACTAAAAGTTTTCATTGCGGCAACATCCTGTAAAATATGCCCAAGCAATAAATCAAAATCAACATATCCTTGAATATCTTCCAAGAATGGCGCTGATTTTAGTTCATCAAGTAACTCCGTTCTGGAGTTACCTTGAAAATTGACAATCAAAGGATTTTCTTGACCTTCTTCCAAGTAAAACAAACTCGTGTCAAAATCAAAGGCAAAAATCTCACGATCAATGACATACTCATATCCTTGATAGTTGATTGAAAAATCTATGGTCTCATCGCCAATCCATTCATTCGTACGATCAACCATTTTAGGTATCACTTCATCCTCTGAAATACCACCTAAATAGACGTTCCCTAGCATCGTATCTTCATCATATAAGCCTGTTTTGTATCCTCTAAGCATATACCAAAAAATAAAAACAGTTGCCAAAACAACGATGACAATCACCGATGTATAAATTACAAATCCAAATGTCGAATTTCTAAAATGTATATTCACCATAACACCCCATTCATCCAAGTTAGTAATATTATACAATAATTTTGATTATATTACAAAGTTATTTTTCATAGAAAAAGGTTGATACTATGTGTTTTTAAAGGAAATATCACACTTCATTCTACAAAGATGTAATTTATTTACATTTCTTGCAAAGAGTGGTATAATATGTAATCATAATTAAAGGAGGGTCGATATGCTAAAAAACAACCAAGGATTTTCCTTAGTAGAACTCTTAGCGGTCATTGTTATAACAAGCTTTATCTTGGTTCCATTGATGACTGCATTTACAAACAATATTACGATTTATGATCGTTTAGAAAAAAGACGTAGTACTGTTGGTATTATTGATGTTATGGTAAACAGCATTGATCGACTCAACTTCGGTTCTGTAAAAGCTGAATTGGATTTAAGTACCAATCATTTCTATATCCTTGACGGCAGTAATTGTAACACAATTTTTACTGATCCTGATGATCAAATTTTTTGCACAAACTATTTCAATCTTACTTACAACAACTTTTCTATTCAAGAAGGCGAGATAGAAATCTATTTCTTCGATTGGAATATCAGTGATGCAGAGATGACAATTCTTTTAGATCGAGGATTTCATCCAGCAATTGAACAAGAATTGTCAACCATTGTTACCAATGATTTTACTGAATCAAATTCTGTAATGCGCTTCGTTATTTTGGGTCATTATGATACTGGGAATAATGATGTTGTTGCAATCGGAGGGGTGATGGCAAGTGATTAAGATTAAAAATGCTCAAGGTGTAACCCTTTTTGAACTCATCGTTTCTATTTTAGTTGGGAGTATTGTTTTGGTCACTTTAACCTCTACACTTGCAATGATTACAAGTGCGAATACAAGGCTACAAATCGATGCAAAAATGGAAAACGAAAGTTATCTTATATCTGAAACTTTAAAATATAATTTACTAACACAACTAGATAAAACTTTTACAGTAACGCAAGATGATCCTGATGCATTTATTTTAGTGATCGATTATTGTGAAATTGTCGGTGGTGAAACGAAGATATGCACCTGGGAAGATCCAAATGACCTTTATGAACCACATACACTAATGTTGGAGTATAATGTAGGACCTGATAATTCTGCTATTTTATCATTTGATGGCGAAGCAATGCACAGTGATAGAATGTATTTACTTAACGATTCCGAAGTGTCTTTTCAAAGAAACAACGTCCTAGATTTAAATACACCATATCAATACGGTTTGCTTACACTTCACTTAAATATGCAAATTGTGCTTAGTGATGGTTCTGTCTTAAATCCAAAAGAATATATTACTCAAATTATCTTTTCAAACTATTAGAGGTGATCTTATGTTAAATAAAATTAAGAAAGTATTATTCAAACCAACGTCCAACCAAAAAGGAAGCGTTTTAAGCGTGTCTTTGATTGTTGTTGCGCTTTTGTCCTTTTCTATCGCAACAATTACCTCGAATTCTGTTAATTTATCGGGTTCTACTACAGAGATACAAGAAAACGTTGAAAACACAAATTATGCAAAAAAATTAATCAATATGGCTTTAGAGGATACGAAAGAATTTATTCAAACAAACCCATCTACTGATCCTATTGTAAACTACTTTAATCATGACATGGATACGCTTATGTACGAACGATATCAGGTTATTATCGAAGATCATACACTAGAATTAGGCTTAAACGCTGATGTTCAAGCGGCCCTATATTTTCAATATGTATTTGAAGATGGTACAAGTATTTCAAGATACACTTATTATTTACTAGATCCAAATTCAAGTGGCATTACTGGTGGTACCGGGAATGATGCACTAGCTGAAATATTAGATGATCCAGCTACACAAGGTGGAATGGCTGAATTTCCAGTTGATGGGGATATTTGGGAAATAATTGATTGGTTCTTTGATTGGATAATCAATGGTCCAAGCAACAACAATCCTGACGATGGATTTGATGCGAGCAACCCATACGAAGTCAACTTCTACTTTTCAATGGTGACCAATGGTGATATGTATTTGAATGGTGGTCTTTACGATTTGCCTTCATTATATGCAAAAAATATCTATAGTGGTAAAACAAGTGCTTATTTGCATGATGACAACTGGCAAATAACACCTTCATCATTTGGCGAGTATCCAGACTTCTCTGCTCAAGACACAAAAATATTTATTGATGATCAATATCAGTATTGTCAAAGCAATTGTATGACAGTAACCAACAATGGTGATACTGTTGAAATTGATAAATCAGTTTACCAATCTATCGAAACAAGTGGTCTAAATGATTATGGTGACATACAACCTTATTTATTGGCAAACTTCTTTGAGAACTATGATTATAATGAAAACTTAATTTACTTTTTAGAGAGTCAAGCACCTACTGGTTCTAACACATTGGTTGATGTTCTAACAGATGCAGATATTGATAGTGAAACACCTTTGGTGAGTTTACTTGATTATGCAGAAGAAATGGATATAACTGAACATTCGTACTGGGATTGGGTAAGAAGACCTGGTGAAGGTTGGTCCTATGAAGAAATTACATACTACTCATATGATTACCCGGATTCAATGTTTGTTGAAGTAGCTAACACATACGACTTCAGTGATTTATTTATGAGCAGTGGACGTATTTATCCTGATGCAAGTATTATTTACAATGGTGATTTGATATTAAATGATTCATTATTGTTGGATGATACAGATACACTCATTGTGCTTGGTGATTTAACAATTGATATGTCTTCAGACGGTTGGATCGAGGCAAACATCGTTGTTACAGGAGATGTAACTTTCATAGGAAGAAGCGTAAACTATGAAGGAACATTAATAGCATTGGGCGAAACAATTATAAACTTTGATAATTATGAAGGTTTTTATAATTTTAGCCAATTTCCTAAAAACTTTACCCTACTTTCCAAAGATAATATTCGTATTTATCGTTTAGATGCAAGCAACAGTTC
>DFNN01000162.1 GCA_002376065.1 Caryophanales bacterium UBA3566 | reverse complement strand
TTTCTTTACAGCCTCTTTTTTTGAATCTCTTATAGATAGTGTGTGTGATATAATAGACATAGAATGGAGTGATTAGATGAATCGTAAAGATGACCATTTAGTATATGCACTTAAACAAGAAAACAAAATAAACGATTTTGATCGTGTAAGGTTTGTCCACCATAGTATTCCTAGTATAGGTATTGAAGATGTTGATTTTGGAACATACATTGGAAAACATAAATCAAACGTTCCAATATACATCAATGCGATGACTGGTGGGAGTAAAAAAGCAAAAGAAATCAATCAGTTGCTTTATCAATTAGCCTTAAGTTTTGATATTCCTTTTGCGCTAGGAAGTTTTTCTAATGGACTAAAAGACATTAAATTACTGGATACTTATATGGTATATAATAATGATGATGAAAACCGACCTATTATTATGGCAAATATTGGTGCTGATAAAACATTGGAAGATGCGAAGAAAACGATAGAATTGTTGGGTGTTGATGTATTACAAGTACACATCAATGCACCACAAGAAATGGTAATGCCAGAAGGGGAACGAGATTTCACTAGCTGGAGTGATCATATTAAACAGATGGTGTTAGAACTAGATGTTGATGTGATTGTTAAGGAAGTTGGATTTGGAATGAGTAAGGAAACAGTGGAAAAATTGAAGAAATTGGGCGTAAAAATGATTGATGTAGGTGGACGAGGAGGCACTGATTTTGTGCACATTGAGAATCAACGTCGAACTTACAAAATGGACTATTTGGAAAATTATGGTTTGTCAACTGTAGAGTCATTGTTGGAAATAAAAGATATATCAAATATACGCGTATATGCGAGTGGTGGAGTAAGGCATGCGTTTGATGTGGTGAAATCACTTGCTCTTGGTGCTGAAGCAGTAGGTTTATCAAGGTTTTTTTTAGAGTTGGTGAGTACGAAAACATTAGAAGAAGCGAAAAGAACAACCAAAGAACTTCTTTTAGAAATTAAGGAAATTATGGTGTTATTGAATGCAAAAAGTTTAACTGATTTAAGACATAAAGATTTAGTTTATGATCTTGAGCTAATGAACTATCTATCACAAAGAAAATAAAAATGCACAATTCAAATGAATCGTGCATTTTTATTAGATATCGTATTTAGATAAGATTTGTGATGGTGTTTTCATCAGCAACATCTGAATCGGGAGTAATCCAAAAATGGTTTGAATAACGTAGATCGCTATAATACCTATTGATACATTTAAGAATGTAAATCGGAACATTTGGATATAGTCTGCGACTTCACTTTGTGCGCGGATAAGAAGAATCATCATAAGGAAGAACCCGATTACAGTTGAAATGGTTGTAGTGATGATGATCTCGGCGATAAACATTCTCCTGATGTCACCTTTGCTTGCGCCAAGTGCGCGATAGACACTGACTTCATAGATACGTGATAGTAAACTACTGCGCATGATAAAATAGATGCTGGCAGCACTGATGATGATTCCGATGATGGAGAAAATATAATAATTCATATTTTCTTCCCAAGCAAAATCAACATACTGATCATAGTCTTCTAAATAGTCACTTCTTGCTAAGACACCTAAGGCTGTAAGTTCTTTGATTGCCTCTTCAGGATTTTCTGTGTAGGCCAATACATCAAATCTTGCAAATGCGTGATCAACAAAGAAGAAATACCCTTCTTTGATGTAATCTACTGAAGCAAGCATGAGATAACCTGTATCATATTCTAATCCATTTTTTATATATTTGTATGACCCTGTGACTGTAAATCGACCGGATGCGATACCGACATCTGAAGGTATTTCGTTTAAGGCTAAGACAATAGTATTTTCTTCACTAATCATTAGCTGCTTGTAAGCAGTGGGAAGAGTTCCACTAGTAATAACCAAATAATCTCCTAATAAAGTAGGATCAAGTAAGGAAGGCATGGCAATGGAATACATCAATGCTTCAGCCATCCATATGGTAGGAGATTGATCATTCGCGATTCCTGTGATGGGGAAGAGTAAACTATTCTCATCTCCAATATCAAAGTCATGTCCAGAAGCTTGTATTTTTAAAGAAAGCTGTAAGATATCTTGATAATCTTCAATGCCACGATCTTTATGAGTTCTCAAGATATCATCTGCAAGGCTTTGATCAATCACTACACCATATCCTTCAGGTTTTTCTCCAAAGATGATCAATTCTTCATCCAAAAAATCGATATTGGTTGGATGTGCATCGACTTCAATAGAACTTGGTATTTCATAATAAGGTTTTGTTTCAAACCGGAATGTTTGTTGATTTTCAATAAAATTGATTTGTTCGATAAAGTCATAGTTTTCAAATGCCATCACTTGATCATAACTAAGGTCTCTTAATGATAATCGAATGTAGTTTCTTGATTTATCAACAAAAGAACTGTCTTCAATATGATAAACTTCACCCATGAGTCCAACACTTAAACTAATGATTGCGCCAATAACCGCAAGCACAAAATACAACATTTTCCCACCGTAGTGAAGCTTGTTGATTTTTGATTTTGCGTATTTAAATGAGTCTTTGACTGATATAACGTGACGTTTTTCAATGGTATTTGTTTCTAAAAATTGATCAAATTTGAAACTAGAATAAGGGGTAATTTTTGGGGTTTTCGCATGTTCATCTCGGAGTTCAATCTCACTAGAAGAATCAATATATTTGATTCTTTTGTACTGATTCGAATCAATTTTTATGTAGAGTGTTTCGTTACGCTTGATTAATGTGACACCAACTTTTTCAAGTTTTTTTGCTTCTTCATCTGTGTAGGTAATAATGTCTGCTTGTTTGTTGGATATTTCATCTTTTTCGTAGTCTTTTAGATAAATAATATGTTCTTGTACAATAGAAAGATTTCCTTGATATGTGTTCGGTTCGTTACGAACAATTAATCCATTGCTGATTTCAATGATTCGGTCGGCGTAAAAGTCTGCGAGCTCTGTTTCATGTGTGACCATAATGACAAGTTTGTCTTTGGACACATCTTTAAATATATTCATCAACTCAATAGTTGTTTTGGCATCTAAATTTCCTGTTGGTTCATCTGCGATAATGATATCAGGGTTGTTGGCAATTGCCCGAGCAAAAGCAACACGCTGTTTTTGTCCACCAGAGAGTTGGTTTGCTCTACGGTTATGATAGCCTTCCATGCCAACTTTCTTTAATAGATAGTGAATGCGTTGTTCACGCATTTCTTTGGAAGATTGTCCGCTCATTTTTAACACCAAATCAATGTTATCATATACGGTCATATCATGTAGTAAGTAATAGTTTTGGAAGACGTAACCTATTTCATGGTTACGGACTTTATCCCAAGGTTTGTGTTTGTATTTTGTAAAAACGTGTTGATTAAGTTCGATTTTTCCATGTGTGAAATTGTCCATCCCACTTAAAACATTTAGAAGTGTTGTTTTTCCACTACCAGACTGTCCTAAAATCATGACTAGTCCAGTATTAGGAAAGTCAATACTTGCGTTTTTGATGACATGGTTTTGATTGGCCTTATTTTTATTGAAGTATTTATTGATATTGGTTAACTTTAACATATGTTCACCTACTCTACTCTCAATGATGTAATGACACTCTGTCCAAACAATCTAGCGTTGAAGTTTCTTGCCATCCAAATCATCAATATGAGGATCGTAAGAAAGATGATAAGATAATGTTGAATTTGGAAATAACGCATGATTTTTGGAATATTGTTGTCTTGTGTTTCGTTGATGAAAAGAAGTCCAATCACAATAATATAAGCAAAGATGCTTTGCAAAATCATTTCAAAAATCATCATTTTATGTATGACGGTTTTTTCTGTTCCAATTGATCGATATATGACAAAATCTTTTTGTTTACTAGAGATTACATTACGCATAACGAAATATCCTACCATATATATACCTAGTACTGATAACACAAGAATTAAACTAAGTTGTATATTGCGTGAAATCGTATCGAATGCATCACTTTCATCCAACACACCTGCTGGATAAAAAACATTGAATCCTTCGTTTTCTAGCTCATCTTTTACAAGAAGTGCTTCATACATAGTATCAACAATGGCGGTGATTTGATAGGGTTCATCGCTAAATAATGTGTTGAATGTATGCTTGTTTACATAGAGTGCTTGACCCATAATGTTTGGTTCCATTGGTTGACTTGTTATTGTAATTGGATGAAGTACGGGTTCATTTTCAAAACGAGTTAAGATTGATAATGAAAAATCATGAAAAGGAATAAATTCTTCAACTGGGCATAGTCCAGCATCAAAATCGTCAACAACATCTTCTTTATATCCGAAATCACGACAAATATCGAAGAACATCATGTCATAAACGTGTAACTCCATATCATCTAAGGTGTTATCAATACGAATATCACTTACAAGTGAATAATCACGCAGTTCATCGATGTCTAAAAATACTTTTGCGTATTCGTAGTTTGTATGATGTTGTAAATTGTTAATACCTTCTTGTGTGAGGTATAGGTGATTATCTTCATTTAGTCCGAGGGATTCATCTGTGAAACCAACAATTTTATAGACAAACTGGTCTGTGATTAAGCCTTCGACTTTCTTAATTGAAGCTCTGTTAGACAGTTGAATATAGTCCCCAAGTTCATACATGTCATTTTGATTGATGACAACTTCATAAGCATTTTCTGGTAAAGTACCTGAAGATAAATCAAAAGAAGATAGATTGATACTTGGGAATATTTGATAATCATAAAAGATTGTTTTGTTGTAATCTTGATGGAAGATTGCGGTGGTTAAAAGGGAATCGAAAATCAGATCATAAGGATTCACTTCTAGGACATTTTTTGTTACTTGTATTGAGGCTAATTCATCATCAGTAAATGTTGTCTTATCAGGTTTTGTTACGATTAAACGCCCTTCAAATGCATTGTCAAAATAGGGTGTCGATGTTTGATATGGTTGGTTTTGTTGTTCGATGGTATAGCCATAAGTAAACGTAATGGCTAGAATCATAAACATCATAATCATCAGTGCAAAGAAAGATTTTTTTGGGACACTGAAGATATTATCAAGAGCGATTTTTATAATTTCTAATGTGTTTGCGTGTTTATGAGGAGCTTCTTTAAAAGTTTCGATATTTGATGTGTTTTCTTGGAGATTCGTATCTTCGATGACTTCGCCATCGTATAAACGAATCTTTCTAGTTGCGTAAGATTCGACTTGACTAAAATTATGCGTCACAACAATCACAAGTTTATCCTTTGCGATATCGTGGAGTAGTTTCAATATTTGGTTGGCACTTGCACCATCTAAATTACCAGTAGGTTCATCACATACAATCATTGGTGCATCTTTGGCAAGAGCACGCGCGATGACGGTTCTTTGTTGTTCTCCACCGGATAATTTACTAGCCTTTTGATGTGTTTGATTTTCAAGGCCAACTTGTTTAATTAATTCTAAGGTTCTTTGATGTCTATCTTGTTTTGGATAACCGTTAATGGTAAGTGCAATTTTGATGTTTTGATAAACGCTATAAGAATCAATAATATTATAATCTTGAAATACAAATCCAATGTAACTGCGTCGATATTCTTCCAGCTCAGCCACGCTAAAATGGGAAATATCCTTGTCATTGACAAGCATTTTTCCTTCTTCGTAAGTATCTAGGCCACTTAATACATTTAAGAGGGTACTTTTCCCACTACCACTTTCACCAGTGATTGCGATAAATTCTCCTGGAGAAAAGGTTAAATTGATCCGTCTTAAGGCCATTACGATATTGTTTTTCGAATAGTAGTATTTACTTAAGTTCACTAGCTCTAGCATATCGACACCCCATTTCGATTTGTGTTGTTTATTATATCACATTCCTTTTTAAAAAAACATCTTCTTATTTGTAAGAGAGAATGCATGATGTGAGGTTGCAAAAATAACTTCTGTAAATATCTTGGATTCTCTTACATTATATTCATCTTTCTCGTATAATGGAATTGTAGGTAAGATTTCGAATAAAGGAGAAGTTAAATGAAGCAAACCATTATACTAATAGGATTACCTGGTGTAGGTAAGAGCACTACTGGGAAACATCTCTATTCACAATTGCCTAGATCACAATATGTTGATGGGGATGATCTATGGCGGATTCATCCGATTGAGGTCACTGATATAAATAAAGAAATGGTCGAACATAATATCAAATCTGTCTATCAAGGTTTTCAAAAAAATAGATTGTTACAGTATTTTATCTTTTCTTGGGTTGTTGCCAATCATGAATTATTACACAAGATTACGACATGGTTTAAAGACACCAATCCAGTTATTGTACTTCTTGAATGTAATAAAGGAACATATATTCACCGACTTCAAGAAGATCAGCGAGATTTATCAATCTTAGATCGATATGAAGAAATGCAAAGTAATTACAATGAAATGGATGTCCATAGAGTTGACACCACAGATAAATCTATTCCAGATATCATTAAAGAAATTCAAACATTCATTCCTGAATGTTAAGAATAAATGCTCAATAATGAAAACTGATAATAGATATATTTTTCCAATCGGCGCAAGTTATTAAAGAGGAGGAATCCTAGTGAGAGTATTTATTGGTATTGAGCTTCCAGTTGAGGTTAAAGAATATTTAGATAAGGTTAGTAGGTTGATTCAACAATCGGCTTATAAGGGAAATTTCACGTTATTTGATAATTATCACATCACCATTAAATATATCGGAGAAGCAACGAGTGAAGACTTGGATACATTAGAAAATATGATGGATTATGTAGCGAACAATCATTCATCATTCACCCTCAGTGTTGAGGATTTAGGATCATTTAACAGAAGAGGTAAACACATCGTATGGATGGGTGTAAATCATGGGAAAAAATTATTAAAAGGTGTTTATGAAGCATTTGAAGAGTTGATGGAAGAAAATGGATTTAAAAAGGAAACTAGAAAATTCCAACCACATATTACAATCGGGAAAAATATTATGTTTTCTTATGATACGATGCATGTTGATATTCCTTCATACAACAAGGACATCGTTGTTGATAAACTTACATTGTTCTGGTCTCATAGAGAAGATGATGTTCTTGTATATACACCGATTTATGAGAAAAGTTTTAATAATAAAGATGAGTTATGATACAATAAATTGATAAATAAAAGGAGAAATGCTTGATGAAGAAATATATTATGAAAGGGGTTCAACCCCTAATTTTATTTTTGATATTATTATTACTTACCATTTGGAACGCTTTTAATGCAGACTTGAGTGTTGATATGGTTTACTGGATGTTGGTTGTTTCTGCTGTATTAACAATTTTTCATAATCATAGTGGAACCAAGGGTGGACGCTATGTAGTTCATATGATTCATTTGGTGATATTCTTATACTTAGCTTGGGCATTTTTGGTGATTGGTGGAAGTATAGAGAATACTATTTTGGATTATGTATTTTATGTGACATTGCTTATATCTGTATGGTTCGGACTCGGATATACAGCGGTGATGCTTAAACAGTTGATGAAATTATAATGAAAAAGATGATTCAACAAATATTGGACTTGTTTGATAACGCCTATGGTGGAGATGTATTGATTGGTGAAAGAGACAATCAATACCTCCATTTTTCTTATGATGAAATCAAAATATTATTAAAGAAACTTAAGAAACATGATTGCTTCAAAGTTGTTTGGAGTGAGGATGGATTAGGATTAGTGAAAGTGAAAAAACATCAAAGAGAAAAAGGGGATGTTGTGATAACAGTAAGTGAACTCTTTAATCTTCTTTTAAAATCAAAAAGACCAAGAGACGTATCATCTAGAGAAGAGATATACTATTTCCATCTTCCATGTGAAGGAGATAATCGGAAAATTGATGATAAGAATGAAAAGAGAAAAACGATTAAGAAAAAATCATCTATTCGATTTGATTGGCATGATCATTATTTGGAGGGACTGAGAATCCATGGGAATATTGATGATGCTGAAGCCCATGCTGATGAGATGAAAAGAAAACTCCTAGATAAGATTTAGATAGGTTTAAGAAGGATAAAATGTTCTTTTGATAGGTTAGATAAAAAAAAACAAGTCGTCAGACTTGTTTTTTTTAGCAAATTATTTTTTCTTATTAATTACGATACCTTCCATTGCGATATTACTGACAAATCCAATAGAAAGTGCAAAGAAGGTTAAACCATACATACTCAAAAATCCTCCCCAAGCAAGTGCGATGTTGTATGAGGTTGATGGTGTAATATCACCATAACCAAGTGTAGAGACGGTAATGACTGTATAATATAAGAATGACCCATAAGTATATTGTACTGGTATATCTGTGAGTGTCGCAAGTCCGCCTTCATGATAAAAATAGCTGTTTAGTTGTTTCCCGTTTTGATCAAATACAACGGAAATAAGTGATCCACTTTCATCGTAATACTCATAAAGGATAAATCCATTTTGATCATAGAACGTTGTAATGACATCTCCACCTTCATCATAAAAATCAGTGATGATGTCCCCATTTGCATGATAGACGGTATCAATCATATTTCCAGTAGCATCATAAACTTCTGTGATGCGTTCATTAGACTGGTGGTATACATTTGTATTGACAATTTCTTCATATTCTTGATAAGAGAAATGATAACTATCGTTATCCCACAAATAGATACTATATGCGACAACACTTGCATATAAAATAACATATATATGAAAAGCAAAGAACACTAAAAAGACAATTTTTGTGATTGTTTTTGAAGGGCGTGTACGCAAATTTTGGAAAATATTGATTTCGCCAACAATCATATTTAAATTTACACCGAGTAATGCAACAAAACCTATAATCAGTACAAAGATCATGATTTCTGCTAAATAGACAACCTCAAAAACTTGGAACAAAATATAGATTACCATAATTGCGGCTGATAAGGTTAAGATAAATCCGTTTTTCGCATCAATCGATTTGTCTAATATGCTAGGGATGATATGGAATAAATATTGCCATGAACAAACTATGACTAAGAAGGCTAGTTCTGTTAACAAGGCAGAGGTGATGATGCTTAAAATTAAATCATCTTGATTGATTCCTCTTATAATAACAGAGTAAATTAGTGCACCAGAAATAAGGATGTAAAGAATGAATGTGAAAATTGTTTTGTACTTATTGAATACAGTTTGTATTTGATTTTTGCCGACCGAGTACACAATTTCCTTTTTGACTTCTTGTCGAGCCTGTTTAAACATTCGTTCAAAAGGTAAGAATAAGAAATGGAAAATGATTAAGTGTATATTAAAAAGTAATAAAACAAATAAAACAAAGAGAGCAGCAAAGGCGAAAAGAGCACTTTGCACAATGTCGTTATTGTCATAAAGGATATTGTTGATATAAAAAAATGCACCAGTATAAAAGAATAAAGAAAAAAGTAAGTAGAATGTTTTCCCCAATGGTTTGTGTTCTTTTTTTTCTTTTTTTAGAATAGATTGATCAATATTCTTTGGTGTAGTTACTTTTTTTACAGTAGGTGTTTTCTTCACTGCCTTTTTCTTTTGATTATTTGTCGCCATAACATCACTCCTAACATTATTTTTAGCAAGTCTACATGGAGTATGTATTAACATCTTTATTGTATACTTTTATCTTATGCTGGTAAATAAATTCTTTAAATATTGATTATCTTTTAATATAATTAAAGGAAGAAGGAATAGATACTCCCAAAAATAGCTAAGTGTGAAGTTCTTTCAATACATTCGAAAGGAGCTTTGAAAATGAAATGCAAAAATTGCGGCGAGCAAATGGATGAAAAACAAAAATTTTGTCCTTCATGTGGAGTAGAACAAGAAAAAA
>DFNN01000007.1 GCA_002376065.1 Caryophanales bacterium UBA3566 | reverse complement strand
TCGTGTTCGACGGAGTTTTACTCTGTTTCCAACGGAGTTTTACTCATTTTCGGATGGAGTTGCTTTTTGTCTAAGGTATTGAGGGCTAATACAATTTTAGCACCCCGACCTTTAAATCGTGTAAATATTTTAGCATCCTAGTGTTATATCGTGCAATTTTTTAGCACCCTTGCGTCAAATCGTGTAAAAGTTTAGCACCCCTAAATTATGGCTTAATGAAGCTGTTTTTATTAGAGACTTGTTAAAAAAACATAGCCTTAAATTGAATAAACTCTAATAAGTTAGTATAATTTAAGTTAATTATTTATTTTATAGTTATATTTGAGTACCCTCATTGCATTTAGTACTGCTAATAATGATACTCCGACATCAGCAATCACGGCTTCCCACATAGTTGCAATTCCGATAGCTCCTAAGGCTAAAAACAGGAATTTAACTCCTAATGCGAAGTATATATTTTGCCAAACAATCTTTCTGGTTCTCTTTGCCACAAAGACCGCAGTACCTATCTTAGAAGGTTCATCATTCATAATCACGACATCAGCTACATCGATGGCTGCATCGGCACCGAGTCCACCCATAGCAATTCCAATATCAGCTCTCGCTAATACTGGTGTATCGTTGATACCATCACCTACAAAGAACAGCTTCCCTCTGCTCGATTTTTGGAGTAATAACTTCTCTACAATATTGAGCTTATCTTCAGGCAACAATTCGCTATGAATTTCATCGATATCTAACTCTTGTCCAACTGTATCAGCAACTAATTTCTTATCACCAGTTAGCATGACAGTTTTTTTAATGCCTAATGATTTCAACATTTTGATAGCTGCTTTTGAGTCTTTCTTTATCTGATCTGAGACAACAATATTTCCAACATATTTTCCATTGATAGCGATGTATATAATTGAACCCAACGAAACAGATTCCTTGAATTCAACACCTTCTCTTTTCATCAATCTAGCATTCCCGATTGCAATGATATCATTTTGATAAGTTGCTTTTACACCGTGTCCAGATATTTCTTCAACATCAGTTATTAAACTTTGATCTATTTCTTTATTGTATTTATTGACGACTGAGACAGCGATAGGATGATTAGAAAAACTTTCCACATAAGCTGCTTTTTCGAGCAACTCTTCTTGTGTTGCACCATTAGCTGTATTGATTTCAGTCACTGTAAACGTTCCCTCAGTCAATGTGCCAGTCTTATCAAAAACTGCAATCTCAATGTTATTTAATGCTTCTAGGTAGTTTCCACCTTTAACTAAGATACCATTTCTTGATGCAGCTCCAATACCACCAAAGAAACCAAGCGGAATCGATACAACGAGTGCACATGGACACGAAATAACTAAGAATATAAGTGCTCTGTAGATCCATTCCTCAAAAGTTGCACCTTGTATAACGAGTGGTGGTATTACCGCAATCAAAACAGCCAACGAAGTGACAATTGGAGTATATACTCGTGCAAATTTAGTGATAAAATTCTCGGTTGGTGCTTTTTTGCTGGTTGCATTTTCAACCATTTCAAGTACCTTAGAAACAGTTGATTCGCTTGCGAGTTTGGTAACTTTAACGGTCAATAAACCATTGATATTAATACAACCAGAGAGTACCATCTCACCTTTTGTAACATTTACAGGCACAGATTCTCCTGTTAGAATTTTTGTGTCAATTGTGGAATCTCCTGACAACACTTCACCATCAAGCGGAATTCTTTCGCCTGGTTTAATGATCATTATCTCTCCAGTTTGAACGTCTTCAACACGCATTTCCACAGAAGTGTTGCCTTTTTTAATCGTTGCGACATCAGGTCTGATTGACATCAATTTTTTTATGGATCTTCTGGATCGATTGACTGCTACGTCTTGGAAAAATTCACCGACCTGATAAAAAATCATAACTGCAACTGCTTCAGGATGCTCTCCAATAGCAAATGCACCCATAGTTGCTATCGTCATTAAGAAGTTTTCATCGAACACCTTACCTCGATATATGTTATTGACTGCCTTCAGTACAACTTCTCCACCGACGATGAAATAACTTAGTATAAGTAATACATAATGAAAAACCGTTCCTTCAGCAATCAATAATGCTCCAATAAATAGTAAGATACCTATACCGAAGATGATTAAATCTTTCGTCATTGATGATTCTTCATCCACGTGATCTTCATTCTTCACATTTGATTGTGCTATCGTTACGCCTGGTTCAATTTTATCAATAATTTTTTGAACCTTTTCTTCTATACGTTTTTGATCTAGCGAATTTTTGAATTGAAGTGTCAGTTTTTTTGCTATAAAATCAACGTTGGCACCTAAAATTCCTTCGGTTTTGTTTAATTTTTCTTCAATCTTAGCCGCACAATTTGCACAGTCTAAACCATCTATTGCATAAATGACATTTGGGGTTAGTTCACATACCTCGACATCACCCTCTTCATCTTTCACAATTTTTTTAATCGTGTCAAATAGTCTTGCAGTATCAGTTGAATCCGCAACTTGTACCTTGATTTCTTTTGTAACAAAGTTTAAATAACCTTCCTCAACTCCGTTTAACTTCTTTATCTTTTGTTCAATCTTATCTGCACAACTCGCACAGCTAATTTCTGATAAACTATATTTAATCTCTTTCATGTTTTTTCTCCATTCTACTTATGTTTTAGATGATTCATTGCTTGAGTTATTAACACGTGGACGTGGTCATCGTCAAGCGAGTAATAAACAACATTTCCCTCTTTTCGGTATTTAACCAAACGATTCTCTCTTAAGGTTTTCAATTGATGTGAGACAGCGGATTGACTGACATTGATCACAGCAGACAGATCGCATACACACAACTCGGTTTCTTTTAATGCCAATATGATTTTCATTCTTGTGGGATCGCTAAATGTTTTGAAGAACAAAGTTAGCAGTGAAATAGATTCATTATCTAGTAAGTTTTTATGGACTATTTCAATTTTTTCAGGATGAAGAACATTACATTCACAAAACTCTATTATATCTTTTTGATCCATACTAATCTCCTATCTATATGAGCAATCATTCATATAGATATATTATATCACAATAAACTACGGAGTCAATAAAAACAACTTCTTTAGATTGCTTCATCGTTTTTTATGCATTTTTTTAGCATCGAAACAAATAGATTGTAACGAATATTAGGTGCATTTCAGGTTTTAAGTCATTTTTCCCAACTTATTTCGATGAACAAGAATTTTTTATTATGGTTTTGAGTTAATTATATTGTTTAATCTAAGTAATATTTTCTATGATAGAAAATAAAGACACCTTTAAGGATGAAAAATGCCCATAACCTTGAGCTATGAGCATTTCATATTGAATCTATCTCGGGATCTGTTTTTACTTGTATGCGGAATATTACCATAACCTAGTGTTATCTGGGAAGCATTTCTATATAATGGGAATCCAAGTACCTTATAGGCAGTTATCTTAAATTATTCTTCTTCTGGTTCAATACCAAAGAAGTCACACAAAACGAGATAAGCGGCATACCTTTTGGCACCCTTTTTCGACTTAGAAAGTGCTGTTTTTTGAATGGACCAGCTGCGAACATAACAGGTGCATGACCACCAATACTCACCATCGTCATAAACTTGCTCATCAGGAAGCACGTATTGTGGTATGGAGCATCTGCCACTTTCAGCCAATTCTTTAAGTGTGCTGACTGCATTATCCTGTGTTAGATTTTCTTTTAGCTCATCCATGCCATCTTCTACATCATGTAATTGATCATCAATTTGAAGCATGAATTCCACAGAGTTTTGGAGCTCATCTGGATCCCAATCACTGTCGATTGCGATAGCACCAAGAATGGCTTCGAATAGATCAGCTCTAACCTTTTCTTGATTCCATACTTGATTATCAATATCACTTTGACCCAAATACATCATCGACTTGAAACCTAACTCTTCAATTCTTCTAGCAAGATTCGCATTACTTACGATTTCTTTCTTCAGCTCAGTAAAATCTTGCTCATTTCGATGAGCCTTAATGCAATATTCATCGTTATCTTCTTGCTCATCATATGTATCCGTTTGAGATTTGAAAAATCCATATCTTTCAGCGATGACTTTGGTTACATAAAAATCCAAAACTCGATCGCCTAAGAACTCTAAAACCTCATTGTTTTCCCCACCAAATTCAGCTGAATAAGACTTTCTTGTGAAAGCTTGAAGCAGCAAATCTGTGTTCTTAAAATAGTAACTACATTTTCTTTGTACATCATCGATGTGTTCTTTTAAATCCTTCATTTGATTTCCTCCTATTATTTGTCCGAGAAAATAAAAAAGACCTCCCGATAGAATAGGCGTACTCCAGCATAGGTACACTTATCCCTTTAATAGGTCTTATTAAATCAAAATTGGAGGTCCCGACCAGATTCGAACTGGTGATCACGGAGTTGCAGTCCATTGCCTTAGCCACTTGGCTACGGGACCAATAAAAAGACAAAGTGTCCATTGATTATTATATGATTTTAGTTATGATAAATCAAGGGTTTTATATACTTTTTTGATGTATCATAGTGTTTTATCACACTTTGTTATATAATAGATATAAAGAGGGAGGAATACCTATGGATGATTTTGTTTTAAGCTTGCTCACAAACGTCTTACTATTGCTTGGTATCGCATCAATATTCTCGATTCTTTTAAAAAAAGTAAAAGATTTCTCAATAATTGAAAATATCGTTTCCGGACTTTTTGTTGGTGCAATTATGGTGGCAATCATGAGCAATTCCTACATCATTAATTCTGATATTTTTATTGATGCACGAACAATTGCCATTGCGACTTCAGGAGTGTTTTTAGGTTTTATCCCAACCATCATTGGTGGTCTAATTGGGATTATATTCCGTATTCTTGAAGGAGGAGACTTTATCATTGGTGGATCGCTATGGATATTCACTGCGGCTTCGTTTGGTTTGCTTTTTAAGTACTATTACTTAGACAAAAGACCTCAAACCAAACGTACTTGGTATGAATATTTGGTTTTCGCCACGCTATTACAATTTGTCATGCTAATGATTTTTTATATCTTTGTTCCTCAATCAAGAGTAGAGGGATATCAAGCATATCTTATATTTTCATTACTAGTATTATTTCCTCTATCACACGCATTACTTGCACTCTTTATGGAGTTTAATATTCATCGTGTAAAACACTATTACCAAATGCTATCTTATGAAAAACAATATCGTAGTCTTTTTGAGCAAGGAAAGACTGTCCATTTTTTACTAAATCCTAAAAATGGAAATATTGTAGACGTCAATGAAGCAGCGCTAGAAAAATATGGGTATTCATATGAAGAGTTTACATCTTTAAATATGTCAGATATCAATGTGTTATCAAAAGACGAAATACTATATGAAATGCAGCGGGCAAGTAAAAATGAAAAAATTTACTTTGAATTTAAACATCTTACAAAAGATGGCCATATCTTAAATGTAGATGTTTATGCTGGACCAGTTGT
>DFNN01000040.1 GCA_002376065.1 Caryophanales bacterium UBA3566 | reverse complement strand
AGTTCTTTTTCTTCAGGATAGTTGTGGGTGTAACAAACAATGATTGGGTAAGTTGTTTTGATTTGTAGGTGCCTTTGACTTGTTGGATCATAAAGCGATGCATCGTAATATTTTTTCTTATTCAAGATAAATGGATGATCGATTCCTTTTATATGAGAAGATACAAGTTCTTTTGTGAGTAAGTTTTTTAACATCATAGGATTTGTTACATCTAAGGAAACATCTTTCACATTTTTGATATTTGTCGGAACAAACTCATGATTTAAATCAATAAGATTGTCTACGTCTATCATAAGGTAATGATTCAATATATCGCTTTTTTCTCCAGACAAATTGAAATATAAGTGTGATGTCATATTTAATAAGGTATCTTCATCAGTCGAGCCTTCAAATTTGATCTTGAGTTGATTTGGCTCAACGATGTAAGTGATGGTGATGTCCTTATTACCTGGATAATAAGAATCCTCAGTGTTAATTGATAAGGAACATATTACATCGGTATGATCATCATACTCTTTGATGTTTATATCAAATAACTGAAAAGCAAAACATTCTTTTCCACCATGTAAATGATGTTTGTCTATGAAGTTTTGGTCGAGTTGTATTTGTTTGTTGTTGATGTGAATGAGACCATCTTTTATTCGCCCGCTTGTCGGACCAATGATGGCATTGAGAAAACTATTGTTTTTGATATAATCCTCTAAAGAAGCATAAGATAAAACAACGTTTTCTAATGTTCCTTGTTTGTTCGGCACTTTCAATGAAGTGACTGTCGCACCATAGTTTAGGATGGATACCTCAATATTTTCCATTGAAACAGTGTATTCTTCTAATGATAGATGATTCACAGTCAAGTTTTTTTTAGAGATCATAAACAGCATCCTTAACAAAATTTAAGAAAGCTTCTTCACCTTCTTTTGTTTGTTTGAACACTCCTGAATCTTCAAGCACTTTTGTGAATTTTATCGCGACTTGTTGATCCAAGAAGTCATCAATGTCTTGGCCACTATAAATACTTTTTAATTCCTCAACCCATTGGTAATGAATATTATCTTGTGGGAATGATTTATCCTCTAAAAAAGATTCTTTAATTAAGCTTAATTCATCTATTAATCTTCCTGGTAAAATGGCAAGTCCCATGACTTCGATGAGGCCAATGTTTTCTTTTTTGATGTGATGATGGTTTTCATGTGGATGAAATAGTCCCATCGGATGATCTTTTGTTGTAAGGTTGTTACGCAACGTAATATCAAGGGTATAAAGACCACCTTTATTTCTTGCGACTGGTGTCACAGCGTTGTGAGGTTGATCAGTTTTTTTATAGATGTTTAAAGCTTTGTTTTCGTATTCTTTCCAAGATAAACGCATATGCTCAGCAGCCTGAATCAATTCCTCTTTGTTTTTTGACTTAATGCGAATAGTAGAGAGTGGCCAATGCAAAACGTCATAAGTAGTATTTCCTTTAGTAAAGGATTGAATAACTTTCGCATCTTCAATCGGAAAATGGGCGCGTCCACCTTGATAGTGCTCGTGACTTAAAATACTTCCTCCAACAATTGGTAACCCTGCGTTTGATCCCAAAAAATAATGGGGAAACAGTTCAACAAAATCTAAAAGTCTTTTAAATGTATGTAGTCCTACATTCATTGGGATATGATCTTCATGTAAGACAATACAGTGCTCATTGTAATAAGAATAAGGCGAATACTGTAAGTAGAAAAGTTCGTTATTTAGTGTCAAAGGAATGATCCGATGCGTCATTCTTGGAGGCAATGATGCATCTCCTTGATGTCCAACGTGTTCTTTACAAAGAAGGCAAGCTGGGTAGTTATGTTTTTCTTCTTTTGCTTTTGCGATATCACGTGGATCTTTTTCTGGTTTGCTGAGGTTGATGGTGATTTCAACTGTGCCATAATCGTTTTCTTTAACATAGTGAATATTTTTATTTATTCTACTTGTTTTGATATAGTTGCTTTGTTTGGCGATATGATAATAGTCATTTGTTGCTTTCAAAGGATCATCAAACATAGTGTGATAAAACTGTTTGGTTAAGTCTCCTGGTCTAGGCATAAAAAGATTCATAATTTTATCTTCAAAAATATCGCGATTCCATGTAGTATCAATTGGAATGAATTTTTCTTTGACAGCATAGTCAAGAACTGGTTTTAAGTAAAAATCAATCGGTTCATCGATTGATACTTCATCAAACGAAGGGTCAAATGCTTCAATATCAAGTAATGCACATAGCTGATTGGATAAATAGATTTGATCTTCGACCGTAATTAGTTCTTGATAGGTACAATATGATATGAGTTGTTCGATCGCTTGATGAATCATTGAGAAAAACCTCCTTTATGAGATTGATGAAATGCCCAAGCAGAGGAAATGATGTCTTCGACTTTTGGATGTTTGACTTCCCATTTTAGAATGTTTTTTGCTTTATCACTTGAAGCAATCAGTTTGGCAGGATCGCCAGCTCTTTTTGCTTCCTCTTTGGTTTTAATTGTTTGATTGGTGACAAACTCAGCAGCTTCAATAATCTGTCTTACGCTATATCCAGATCCGCTCCCTAAGTTAAATACATCACTTTTTCCACCATTGACTAGATAAATCATTGCTTTGATATGCGCATCGATTAAATCTTCAATATGAATATAATCACGAATACAAGTTCCATCAAATGTATCATAATCTGTACCAAAAATACTAATGGCATCACGTTCTTTTAATGGTACTTGTAAAATGATTGGAATCAAATGTGTTTCAGGGTTGTGACTTTCCCCTATTTCAGATGAGTGATGTGCACCAGCGACATTAAAATATCGAAGAGAAACATAGTTGATGTTGTGGGCAATACTTGTCCACTTCATCATTTCTTCCATCGCAAGTTTTGTTGCACCATATGTGTTGGTAGGGTTTGGCAATATTTCTTCTGTAATTGGCATAACTTTTTGGTCTCCATATACAGCCGCAGTAGAACTGAACACAATATTTTTTACCTGGGCATCGACCATGCTTTTCAGAAGTGAAGCAGTACCACTAACGTTGTTTTCATAATATTTTAGTGGCTTAGTCATACTTTCACCTACAAGACTAAACGCAGCGAAGTGGATGACAACATCAATTTGTTCTTTACGTAAAATAGTTGTGAGATTTTCAGTATGATGAATATCTTCTTCATAAAAAGTAGCACGTTTATCCACTGCGTCTTTATAGCCAGTAGAAAGATTGTCAATAACTGTTACTTGATATCCTAAATCAAGCAACATTCTTGTGGCATGTGAACCGATGTATCCTGCTCCCCCAGTTACGAGTATATGCATATCAATTCCCCCCAACATATTTTGCATGATCACTAGTATTTGCGATATAACAACTTGGCTCATAGCCAATGATATTTGCATATCTGTCGATGATGTTTGATTTAAAAGATTCGATGATGTTTTGGTGCACAATTGCGATGATGCATCCACCAAATCCGGCACCAGTCATACGTGCACCTAGTGCGCCTTCTTTTAAGGATAAGTCGACCAATAAATCAAGTTCATCACAAGAGACTTCGAAATCGTTTTTGAGTGACATATGAGTTGCGGTAAGCAAAGTACTAAACCCACTCAAATCATTTTGTTTTAAGGCATCTACAGCCTCTAATACACGAGATTGTTCACTACTCGCATGTCGTGCTCGTTTGTAATGATTGATATCGTTGAACTGATCTTTATATTGCTCAATTGTATCAAGTGGTACACGTGCTAAGTCTTGTTCTTTTACACCTGCTTGATGAAGTGTCTTCAATGCTTCATCACATTCTGTTCGACGTTCATTATATTTAGATTCACTTAATGCACGTTTCTTATTGGTATTTACAATCATCACAACATAATCTTTTAAGATGAATGGAACCAATTCATGGGTTAAAGTAGATGTGTTTAAGTGAACGGCATAATCTTTTTGACCAAACGCGATCGCGTATTGATCCATGATACCGGAATTAACGCCAATGTAATTGTTCTCTACATCTTTTGAAAACAACGCCATTTGTTTTTGGGTTAATTGTAAGTCAAATAGATGATTTAAAACAGTCATCATTAATACTTCAATAGACGCACTACTTGATAATCCTGCGCCGATTGGTAAGGTTGAATGAAGTAAGATATTTAATCCATGAGGAATGTTGTAGCCCTGTTGCCACAAGTATTGAAAAACACCCTTGATGAAGTTCGCCCAGTTATCTTCTTTTTTAAAAGATAAGTCATTTAAACTAGAAGTAACGACACCGATATCTTCAAAAGCAGTAGACAACATATGGATTTCTTTATCATCTCTTTTTGTGATGTAAGCAAATGTTCCTAAATCAATCGCTATAGGGAATACTTCTCCACCTAAGTAATCAATATGTTCCCCAATCAAATTGACTCTTCCAGGTGAAAAAAATTCTTTAGGTGTGCCCTTTAAAAACCATTTATAATCTTTTAAGTTCATTGATAAAACCTCCTTTATTCATGTGAAAAACGAGAGTTTCTCTCGTTTTTATTATGCGCTTTCTCTAAATACAAGTTCATATGGAACAACAATCGATACTTTCAATTCTCGTTCGTGATTCATTTGCTCATTCAATAATTTCATCGCCATCACTCCTAAAAATTCTGAATAGATTTTTACTGTCGAGAGAGATGGTGAAGTATATTGAAGTGTCGGAATGTCATTGACACTAAAAATGGCAATATCATCAGGAATTTTATAATTTTTTTCTTGAATGGCACGGGTCGCTCCTATGGCAATAGAGTCATTTCCGCAAAAGATGGCAGTAGGTAAGTTTTCATAATTTTTTTCAAGTAGTTCTTTGGTTAAATTGTAACCACTTTTGATGGAATAATGACCAATTTTGAAATAGGAAGAATTGAACAACTCGTGTCGATACATTACTTCTTGAAATTCGAGTTCTCGTGGGTCCAAATGTTCTTCGTTTGTTAGTGGTGTGACTTCACGTCCACCAATGTATCCAATTTTTTTATGACCTTTACTGTAAAGGTACTCTAAAACATCACGTGTCATTGATCGGAAATCTGTGTGGACACTATCAAACTTAAATGAGGTATCTTTTGTGTGAGCAAAAACGATGTTGTCATTAATCGACTCAATAAAATCAAGTGTTTCTGCACAAAAACGGCCTAAGACAATGATTCCATGATATTTTTTAGTTGTTAGATTTTTTCGTAAGTTGTCATCATTATATACAACATCAAACAATACATTCGCTTCCTGACATTCATGTTGAATACCCATTCTGATAGATATAAAATAGGGGTCATCAATTTCTTGTTCAACAGTATACCAATGGACGATTGCGATGCGTTTTTGGTTTTGTCTTGAACTGCGAGAATGTTTATGTTTTGTATAAGATAATTGCTCAGCAGCTTCAAAAATTTTCTTTTTCGTTTTAGATGTTACATTGATACTTGGATCGTTGTTTAATACACGCGAGACAGTAGCAGGTGAAACACTTGCTAATTTGGCGATATCCCTAATAGTAGGCATACTACTCACCACTCTTTCTTTGTTCTTGTATTCATTATAGCAAATTAGTAAACGAAAGGAAAGGATTAATAGTGTTTAGTAAACAAAATATTGAAAAAAACCAATAATCACAAAAACAAGTGCTTACATTGTTCTATTCCCCCCTTAGCATATAAAAAGCGCTAAACAAAGATATTACCTTCTATACTGTATAAAAACGTTTTTACTGTTTGGTAAACTTTTTGTAAATAATGCTTGCATGTTTACTAAACAAATGATAAACTTTACTCATAGAAACCGATTACATAGCGAGAGGATTGATGAAATGAAACGATATACGATAGGTGTAGACTTTGGAACGTTATCTGGTCGCGCTGTTTTAATAGATGTAGAAAACGGAGATGAAATCGGGTCATCTGTGTATGATTATAAACATCAAGTCATCACAGATTATCTTCCAAATACATCAATCAAGTTAGGGTTAGATTATGCTTTACAAGATCCGAATGATTATTTAGATGTATTAAGAAAGACAGTTCCGAATTTATTAAAAGAAACACAAGTTGATCCTAATTTGATTATTGGACTCTCAATTGATTTTACAACTTGCACAGTTGTGGCAGTTGATGAAATAAATACGCCACTATGTTTTAAAGATGAGTTTAAAGATAACCCACATGCTTGGGTAAAACTATGGAAACATCACGCGGCACAAAAATACGCTGATCAAATCAATGAACTTGCACATCAACGAAAAGAACCTTGGATTAGAAGATATGGTGGAAAGATTTCGAGTGAGTGGTTGTTTCCAAAAATCATGCAAGTTGCGGTTGAAGATAATGAACTATATCAAAAAGTAGACAATTTCTTAGAAGCTACTGATTGGGTCACTTCACAAATGACGGGGAATATCATTAGGAATACTTGTACACTAGGATATAAAGCAATTTATCATCATGAAGAAGGCTTCCCTGGTAATGAGTTTTTTCAAACATTATCACCATTTATGGATGGCGTTTTAGAAAAACTCAAAGGTGAATTCAAAAATGTTGGAGAAAAAGCAGGGACATTAAGCAAAGAGTGGGCAAAAATAACAGGCTTAAATGAAGGTACTGTAATTGCTGTTGGTAATGTCGATGCACATGTAAGTGCACCTGCGGTGAATGTCGTAGATGAAGGTAGTATGTTGATGATTATGGGCACATCTACTTGTGATATATTATTAGGAAAAGAAGAACACTATGTACCTGGTATTTGTGGGGTTGTGAAAGATGGTGTGATTCCTGGATTTTTCGGATATGAGGCTGGACAAAGTGCAGTTGGAGATATCTTTGCTTGGTTTGTCGATCATTATATTGATCAATCATTATATGAGGAAGCAAAAGAACAAGAGCTTGATATTCACCAATTATTAGAAGATAAAGCAAGTAATTTACGTGTTGGAGAATCGGGATTGTTATCCCTTGACTGGCATGGTGGAAACCGTTCAATCTTAGTTGACACCGATGTGTCCGGATTGATGCTTGGGTTAACATTGCATACCAAACCAGAGGAAATTTATCGATCATTGATTGAGGCTACTGCGTTTGGGAAAAGAGTCATTACTGATAACTTTAAAGAACATGGTGTACCAATTGAACATATGTATGTATGTGGTGGATTGCCAAATAAAAACAAGTTGTTGTTACAGATATATGCGGATGTATTAAATATGGAAATTCATATTGCCGACTCACTACAAACACCAGCGCTTGGGGCAGCGATGTTTGCGAGTGTTGCGGCTGGAGGATACAAAGACATCTTTGAGGCTAGTAACTATATGGCAAAAGTGAAAAAAGAAACAGTGAAACCAATCAATGAAAATGTAAAAATATATGAAAAGATATATCAAGAATTTAAACGATTACATGATTATTTTGGTACTGGGGAAAATGATGTCATGAAAAGACTTAAGAAAATCAAACATAAAGGATAGGTTAATGATGAAAAAATATCAGTTTTGGTTCATTGTGGGAACACAACATTTATATGGTGAAAAGATTTTTGCTTCAATCAATGATCATGCCAAAGAGATGGCAGAGTATCTTAACATTAATACGAAAATAGACGCAGACATTGTATTCAAACAAATTGTCAAAACAAGTGATGAAATTTATGAAGTGATGGAAGAAGCAAATCAGCATAAAGATTGTGCTGGTGTGATTACTTGGATGCATACATTTAGTCCATCGAAAATGTGGATTAAAGGATTAAACATATTGCAAAAACCTCTTGTTCAATTGCATACGCAATACAATCAAGAGATTCCATTTGAAGAGATTGATATGGATTTTATGAATTTAAATCAATCTGCACATGGGGATCGTGAACATGGATTTATCCACGCTGTGATGCGTAGACCCCGCAAAGTGATTTCAGGGTATTATAAAAATGAGCGTGTGGTTTTAAGAATAGAAAAATGGATGAGAAGTGCTGTTGGAGTTGCGGAATCACGTAAATTACATGTCGTTCGTTTTGGTGATAACATGCGTAATGTAGCGGTGACTGAAGGAAACAAAGTCAGTGCAGAAATTAAGTTTGGTTGGAGCGTCAACGGTTATGGTATTGGTGATTTGGCGGAACAATTAAAACATGTTACTCAACTTGAAATTCGTGAACAGATGGATAAGTATAAACAATTTTATGAACTTGATACGAGTGATTTATCATCAGTCGAATATCAAGCGAAAATACAAGTAGCGATGCGTCAGTTTTTAGATCAAAGAAATGCGAAAGCTTTTACGACAACATTTGAAGATTTACATGGTTTAAATCAATTACCTGGTCTTGCGGTACAAGATTTGATGCGAGAAGGATATGGATTTGGTGCTGAAGGAGACTGGAAAACTAGTGCTTTATTAAGAGTAATGAACAGTATGTCTGTTGGTCTTGATAAAGGGAATTCATTTATGGAAGATTATACTTATCATTTACCATACAATGAAGAATTGGTCCTAGGAGCACACATGTTAGAAGTATCTCCATCAATCGCGAAAACAAAACCAGTGGTGGAAGTTCATCCATTAGGAATTGGAAGTAAAAATGATCCAGCACGTGCCGTATTTGATGCGAAAGAAGGAAAAGCAATTCAAGCTTCATTGATTGATTTGGGTAATCGTTTTCGCTTAATTGTTACAGATTGTATCGCGGTGGAACCAAAAGCAGATATGCCAAAACTTCCTGTAGCGCGAGCAATGTGGAAATTGCTTCCGAATTTCGAAGTAGCGACTGAAGCTTGGTTATTAAGTGGAGGAGCACATCATACGGTGATGTCTTATGATTTGGATGTTGATGTATTAAGGGATTATGCAGATATGATGGATATTGAGTTTGTTCACATCAACAAAGATACTAAAATAGAAACCTTAAGGGAACAACTTATAATAAAAGACATTATTTACAAATTTAAATAAGAGAAGTGATAAAATGTTAGAAACATTAAAACAAGAAGTATTACAAGCGAATCTTGATTTGGTCAAACATCACTTGGTCTTATTTACTTGGGGAAATGTATCTGCTTATGATGAAGAGACGAAGTTGGTTGTGATTAAGCCTTCTGGTGTTAGCTATGAACAAATGAGTGCGAGTGATATGGTGGTGGTTGATTTAGATGGACATATTATTGAAGGGGAGCTAAAACCTTCAAGTGATACACCAACACATCTAGCTTTATATAAAGCATTTAAAGGAATTAAAGCAGTTGTACATACTCATGCAAAGTATTCGACTATTTTTGCACAAAGCAAAAAAGCGATTCCTGCGTTTGGGACAACTCATGCAGATTACTTTGCATCTGATATACCAGTGACAAGAACAATGACGAGAAATGAAATCAACGGAGAATATGAGTTGGAAACTGGTCATGTAATTATTGAACGTTTCAAAGAATTGGCGCTCGATCCACTCTCTTGTCCGAGTGTTCTAGTAAGTGAACATGGACCGTTCTCATGGGGAGATAGTTGTGCCAATGCAGTCCATAATGCGGCTGTATTAGAATATGTGGCACATATGGCATTTGAAACGAGTTTATTAAGAGATGATCAATTTAGTATGAATCAAGATTTACTGAAAAAGCATTTTTCTAGAAAACATGGAAAAAATGCGTATTATGGACAAAAGCAGTGACAATTTCTTAGGAAATTGAAAAAATAAAAAAGAAAAAAAGGAGATTTGAAGATGAAGAAAGTTATTTTATTTTTACTTGCAGCAGTGACTGTATTTGTAGTATCTGCTTGTGGTGAAGCAGAGACTGTAGACATTGGTATTTCAATGCCAACTACATCATCAACTAGATGGATTTCTGATGGTTATTCTATGAAAGAACAATTTGAAGCAGAAGGATATTCAGTTACATTAGAATATGCTCAAGATGACATTACTACACAAGTTTCTCAAGTAGAAAACATGATCACCAAAGGTGTAAAAGTGTTAATTATTGCAGCTATCGATAACCAATCATTGACTGATGCTTTAGACAAAGCAAATGATGCTGGTATTGCAGTAATCGCATATGACCGTTTGATCTTAAACAGTGAGCATGTTGATTATTATGCAACATTTGACAACTTCGGTGTTGGTGTTTTAATGGGTCAAGGTATTGCTGATGCTTTAGATTTAGAAAATGAAGCTGGACCATTCAATATTGAATTGTTTGCTGGTTCTCCAGATGACAATAACTCAGTATTCTTCTACAATGGTGCAATGAGTATTTTACAACCTTACATCGACAGTGGTAAACTAGTTGTTTTATCTGGACAAGATGAGTACAATCAAGTTGGTACACTTCGTTGGGATGGTACTGTTGCTCAAACAAGAATGGAAAACATTTTAACTTCTGCTTATTCTACTGGTGAAGTAGTTGACGCAGTATTAAGTCCATATGATGGATTATCAATTGGGATTATTTCTGCATTACGTTCAAATGGTTACGGTTTAGAATCAGGAGATACTCCGATGCCTTATGTAACTGGACAAGATGCTGAGCAAGCATCAGTGCAAGCTATTATTGATGGTTACCAAGGATCTACTGTATTTAAAGATACTCGTACATTAGCTGGTATTGCTGTTCAAATGGCTGATGCAATCATCAACGATGAAGAAGTCATCACAAATGATACTGAAACATATGACAATGGTGAAAGAGTTGTACCTTCTTACTTATTGATTCCTGTATTCGTAGATGAATCAAACTGGGAAGAAGCATTACTTGATAGTGGATATTGGCAAGAAAGCGATTTTGATTTAGAATAATACTTATAAATGAAGTGTGATATTGGTGGCTTTGCCACCAATATCCACCTCATACTTTTAGAAAAGAGGTTTGCTCATGAGTGACTATATATTAGAGATGAAGAATATTGTCAAAATATTTCCTGGTGTAAAAGCCTTGGATAATGTTAATATTCAGGTAAAAAGCGGGGAAATTCATGCTTTAGTCGGCGAAAATGGTGCTGGGAAAAGCACGTTAATGAAAGTCTTAAGTGGTGTATATCCTCATGGGACATATGAGGGAAAGATTTTCTTTAATGGAGAAGAATGTCTATTTAAGAATATCAAAGATAGCGAGTCAAAAGGGATTGGGATTATTCACCAAGAACTTGCGTTGGTTATGTATTTGTCCATTGCAGAAAATATTTTCTTAGGAAATGAAAATGCGAAACGTGGAATCATCAACTGGGATGAAACGAATCGTAAAACAATAGATTTATTGAAACGCGTAGGACTGAGTGAAGACCCGACCAATCTAATTAAAAATATTGGTGTTGGAAAGCAACAGTTGGTTGAAATTGCAAAAGCTCTTTCAAAAGACATTAAGTTGCTTATTTTGGATGAACCAACAAGTGCACTCAATGATGAGGATTCACAAAACTTATTAAACTTAATTGTTGAGTTGAAAGAACACGGTGTTACATCGATTATTATTTCTCATAAATTAAAAGAAGTAGAAGCGATCAGTGATTCAATCACCATTATTAGAGATGGTGAAGTGATTGAGTCTTTGGACATGAAAAAAGATCATGTTACGGAAGATAGAATCATCAAAAGTATGGTTGGACGAGAACTAACAAATTTGTTTCCAGAGAGAAAAGCGAAAATTGGGGACATGATGCTCGAAGTAAAGAATTGGAATGTCGACCATCCAATGTATGACAGAAAAATCTTAAAGGATGTTCATATAAATGTTCGCGCTGGTGAAGTTGTAGGAATTGCCGGATTAATGGGTGCCGGACGAACAGAACTTGCACGTAGTATGTTTGGAAAATCTTATGGAAAAAACATTACTGGTGAGATGTATTTAAAAGGTAAGAAAGTGAATTTTAAAGATATTCCTGATGCGATTAAGCATGGCCTTGCTTATGTGACAGAAGACCGTAAAAATTTAGGTCTTGTATTGATCAATGATATCAAACGAAATGTGACCTTATCGAATTTGAAGAAACTGAAAAAGAATCTAACGATTGATGAAAATAAAGAAATCGTTGAAGTTGAAAAACATGTAAAATCAATGAATATTAAATGTTCAAGTATCCAACAGTTTACTCGTGATTTGAGTGGTGGGAACCAACAAAAAGTTGTGTTGTCCAAATGGATGTTTACTGATCCAGAAGTATTAATCCTTGATGAACCAACTAGGGGAATTGATGTTGGGGCAAAATATGAAATATATACGATTATTAATGAGTTAGCTCAAGCAGGAAAAGCAGTCATTGTTATTTCAAGTGAGTTGCCAGAAATCATTGGGATGAGTGATCGTGTGTATGTTGTAAGTGAGGGTGAAATCACCGCAGAATTAACAAAAGATAATGTGTCACAAGAAGAAATCATGAAACACATCGTTTCAGTAAGAAAAGAGGGAAATCAACATGCAAAATCTACTAACTAAGTTCAAAGAAAGTAAAGTGGTTCAATTCTTTAAAACAAATGAACAAGTGCAAATACTGAAAAGTTTATTAAAAGGTAATATTCGTCAATATGGTATGATATTGGCTTTAATCTTAATTATGATTTTCTTTGCAATTACAACAAACGGTGTCAGTTTGGTTCCATTAAATATTACAAACTTGTTATTACAAAATGGACATATTTTAATACTTGCAGTAGGTATGTTGATTGTTATTTTAACTGGTAACATTGATTTATCTGTTGGATCAGTCGCGGCTTTTGTTGGTGCGATTGCGGGTATTATGATGATCAAAAATGATTACAACTGGATTATTTCATCGATTGCAGCTTTAGGTGTTGGGATTGCTGCTGGAGCATGGAATGGATTTTGGATTGCCTATGTAAAAGTACCACCATTTATTGTTACGTTAGGTGGGATGTTGCTTTTTAGAGGGTTAACATTGGTTGTTTTAAAAGGAGCTTCACTTGGTCCTTTCCCTGATGAGTTTAACAATATAAGTTCAGGATTCTTGCCAGATATTTTTGGAGGAACGACATTACACATACTCACAATCGTCATTGGTATAGTGTTTGGAATTGGATATGTTATTAGTGTTATTTTGGCGAGAAGGAAAAAAATTCGATATAATTTCGAAGTATCTCCGCTTTGGGTTACTATTTTAACTTCCATATTTGTCATTGTTGCAATCAATTTGTTTACATTCACATTGGCAAGATATCGTGGATTTCCAAATATTTCATTAATATTGTTCGCGGTCATCATTATATATGCATTTATCACTCGAAAAACCATCTTTGGACGACATATATATGCGATGGGTGGTAATTATGAGGCTGCTAAATTATCAGGTGTAAAAACCAAACGAATGATGTTTTTAATCTATACTAATATGGGATTACTTTCTGCAGTAAGTGGGCTTGTTTACGCCGCTAGATTAAACTCATCAACACCAAAAGCTGGGAATTTGTTTGAACTAGATGCGATCGCGGCTGCGTTCATTGGTGGGGCGAGTGCTTCTGGTGGTGTCGGTACAGTCATTGGTGCAGTTATTGGGGGACTTGTTATGGGTGTCATCAATAATGGTATGTCACTGATGAGTCTTGGTATTGACTGGCAACAAGTTGTTAAAGGATTGGTATTATTACTTGCAGTATGGTTTGATATTGCAACGAAAAATAGATCAAAATAAAACGAAACATCTTTATAAACCTCTTATTTGACTGAATGAATGGCGGACGGACAAGCACGTTTGCCATTCATTTCGTCATTGTCTATAATAGTGTTAGAAGGGATTGATTAATATGAAAAAAAGAGTATTAGGTAAAACAAATATTGAAGTGAGTGAAATTTCACTTGGAACATGGCAACTAGGTTCTAAATGGGGAGATCCTTTTGATAAAGATGTAGCGCTTAAAACGTTACATAACGCTACAAAATATGGCATCAATTGTTATGATACAGCGGATGTATATCAAGATGGCGAAAGTGAAAAAGTGATTGGTGAATATATTAAATCACTTGATCAAAAACCATTTGTCATTACAAAAAACGGGCGTCGATTACCTACCCAAACAGTGGAAGGTTATAGTGAAGAAAACATTCGTCAGTTTGTTGATGATTCTAGAAAAAATTTAGATGTTGATAAGCTTGACATGGTTTTGTTGCATTGTCCACCAACGGATCTTTATTATCATCCTGAAGTATTTGAATGGATGGATGCGTTGAAAAAAGAAGGTAAGATTAAACATTATGGTGTCAGTGTTGAACGCATTGAAGAGGGATTAAAAGCCCTTGATTATGAAGGTGTAGAAGCAATTGAAATTATTTTCAATATGTTTCGATTAAGACCAACAGAACATTTCTTCCAAAGAGCAAAAGAAGCAAATGTAGGCGTGATTGTTCGTGTTCCACTTGCGAGTGGGTTGTTGACTGGTAAGTTTACTAAGGAAAGTACCTTTTCTAGTGGAGACCATCGTCAGTTTAATCGTAATGGGGAAGCATTTGATAAAGGAGAAACGTTTAGTGGTGTCGATTTTGCATTAGGATTAAAAGCAGTAGATGAACTCAAAAAAGTGTTTAAAGGACAAAACTTGGCACAAGTCGCATTGCGTTATATTTTAATGTTTGATGCGGTGAGTACTGTGATACCTGGAGCTAGTAAAGCAGAACATGTTGCGTCGAATGTCAAGGCAATCGATTTGCCACCACTTTCGCAAGAAGAAATGAACAAAGTGAAAGAAATATATGATTTATATATTAAAAACCCTGTGCATTATTTATGGTAAAAATAATTTTAACCGCTACATTGAAAGTCATTCAATGTAGCGGTTTTTTCTATATGAAGTTTTTTTAAATTTGTGATATAATAAGCATTGTCAATCAATGAAACTTACACGGTTGATTGATAAAATAATCTATAAGGTATTGTTTTGACTTTATAAGAATTGAGGGTAATGATGAGAGAAAACGAAACGATGTTGGTCGACTTTTATGAGTTTACGATGGCAAATGGTTATTTCAATAGTCCGTTTAAAGATAAGATAGTGTATTTTGATTTGTTCTTTAGGAGTTTGCCTGATAAAGGTGGTTATGCTATATTTGCTGGATTAGAAAGCATTGTAGAGTTTATTGAAAATTTATCTTTTACAGATGATGATTTAGAATATTTAAAAAACAGAGATTTATTTACAGATGATTTTATTGAGTATTTGAGAGATTTTAAATTTACTGGTGATCTATATAGTGTCAAAGAAGGTACTGTTATATTCCCAAATGAACCAGTATTGACAGTGCGAGCAAATATTGTTGAAGCACAATTACTTGAGACTTTTATCTTATTAGTATTTAATCACCAAAGCTTGATTGCGACGAAAGCTAGTCGTATCAAGCATGCGGCTGATGGTCGTATTGTACTTGAAATGGGTGCGCGAAGAGCACATGGGGTGAGTAGTGCGAATACAGGGTCAAGAGCTGCTTATATCGCTGGGGTTGATGCGACTAGTAATACCTTAGCAGATAGACTTTATGGAGTTCCTGCTGCGGGAACAATGGCACATTCATGGGTACAATTATTTGAGAACGAAGTTGCTGCTTTTCGACATTATGCGAAGATTTATCCTAAAAATGCGACGTTGCTTGTCGATACATATAATACGTTAAAAAGTGGTGTTCCTAACGCCATCAAAGTGATTAAAGAAGATTTGGTTCCTAAGGGTATTACAACCTTTGCAATCCGTATTGATTCTGGAGATTTGACTTATTTATCGAAACAAGCACGTAAGATGCTTGACGATGCAGGATTAGAAACATGTAAAATTGTGGTTAGTAATGCGCTTGATGAAAATTTGATAAAAGCATTGCTTGATCAAGGAGCACCAATTGATATATTTGGGGTTGGTGAGCGATTGATTACAGCGAAAAGTGATCCAGTATTTGGTGGTGTTTACAAACTTGTTGCGATAGAAGATGAAGGTGAAGTTGTTCCGAAAATAAAGATTAGTGATAATCCAGCGAAAATAACAACACCTCATTTTAAAAAGTTGTATCGTATTTATGATAAAGAATCTGGAAAAGCAAAAGCAGATTTGATTAGTGTTTATGATGAAGAATATGATGAATCAAATCCGTTAACGATTTTTGATCCAGAACACACTTGGAAGACACAAACATTTACAAATTACACAATTCGTGAGATGAAAGAAGTGATTTTTAAAAATGGTCAAAGAGTTTATGAACTTCCAACATTAAAAGATATCCGTGCCTATACTAAAGAAGAACTGAGTCATTTATGGGATGAAATGTTAAGGTTTGAACATCCGCATAAATATTATGTTGATTTATCTGAAAAATTATGGACAATTAAGTTGAATTTAATTAAAGAAATGAAACTACAAGCAAACCATAAAGAATGAGAAAATTCTCATTCTTTTTTTTAAAAAAATGAGGATAAAAAAATAGTTTGAAAAGGTAACTAGATTCTATTATAATGAAGTAGAAAAATAACAAGGAGGACAATATGGCAAAGGCAGTTAAGGTAAGTAATTTAACGAAAACTTATGATGATATTTTAGCGGTTGATGATATTTCTTTTGAAGTTGAGAAGAATTCTTTCTTTGCTTTTTTAGGGCCGAATGGTGCTGGGAAAAGTACAACCATTAATATCATTTCAACATTGCTTGATCATGATGCTGGCGATGTTGAAATATTTGGATTAAAACTTGGGAAAGATGATGCAGCGATTAGAAGAAAAATTGGCGTAGTTTTTCAGCAAAGTATGTTGGATAAGTTGTTGACTGTAAAAGAAAACTTATTGGTGCGTGCATCGTTTTATGGAATTGATTCATCAGGGTTTGAGGCGCGAATAAAAGAAATTAATGAGTTTATTGAAATTGAAGAGTTTATGAATCAGCCATATGGCGATTTATCTGGTGGACAAAAACGAAAAGCTGATATTGCAAGAGCGTTGTTACATTGGCCAGATTTGTTGATGCTTGATGAACCAACTACAGGGCTAGATCCTAAAAGTAGAAAAGATATTTGGACATTAATCAATAAATTGCGTGAGGAAAAAGAAATTACGATTTTCTTGACAACACATTACATGGAAGAAGTAAAGGATGCTTCGCGTGTGGTTGTTATTGACCGTGGTAACATTGTTGCGGTTGGTAGTAGTGAAGAGTTGCGTACAAAATATTCTAATGATCGCTTGAAAGTAATTCCGAAGGCTTCTTTAGAGGAAACACTTGTGAAAGATGGGGTTTCTTTTTATAAAGTGAATGATACTTTGAATATTATTTTAGATACTTGTTTTGATGGCTTAGAGATTGTTGAAAAGTATCGTGATCATATGCGTGAGTTTGAAATTTTGCGTGGAGATATGGATGATGTATTTTTAAATATTACTGGGCGAAAGTTGGGTGAAGAATAATGGCGATATTATATCAACTTGTATTGCGTAATTTAAGACGTTATTTACGAGATAAAGCAGCTGTGTTCTTTAGTTTTTTATCGGTCATTATTATTTTGGCATTGTATATTTTGTTTTTAGGGAAAATGCAGTCAGATTCTTTGGCTAGTGAAATGCCTGATGTTGAAGGATTAGACTGGTTGGTTAGTTCATGGATTATGGCTGGTATATTAATGGTGAGTACGGTAACCGTTCCATTGGGTGCGATTGGGAACTTGATCGATGACCGAGCTGATGGACTGTTGAATGATTTTTATACATCTCCGATCTCTAGAAATACACTTGCGTTAAGTTATTTGATTAGTGCTTGGGTGATTGGATTTATCATGGTGTTTGTCAATTTGGTTGTTGGACAAATATATGTGATATCACAAGGTGGAGAGTTGTTTAGTTTGATGCAGACATTGAAAATGCTTGGTTTGATTATGTTTTCAATTATGACGTTTAGTAGCTTTTTCTTTTATGTTTCTATCTTTATGAAAACAAGAAATGCTTATGGTACTTTGTCTACATTGGTCGGGACATTTATTGGGTTCTTAGGTGGTATTTATATTCCGATAGGGGTATTAGGAACAAATGTACAAGCATTTATGAATGCTCTTCCTACAGCACATGCGGTGAGTATTTTTAGACGTGTTTATATGGAGGGAGCAATTGATTTTGTGTTTGCGAACGCTCCTGAAGGATTATATGAGAGTTATGCAGATATGTTTGGATTAAATGTGAATGTAGGTAGTTTTTCATTTGAAAGTTGGCATATGTTACTATCAATGGCCGTATTCATGTTGGTATTTTATGGTTTAAGTGTTTTAAAATTATCTAAATCTAAATTGTAGTTAAGAGCACCTCTTGGAGGTGCTCTTTTAATATATTGTTGAAGGTGTATATCTTATATTTTCTCTATATGAATAATCAAAAGGATGCTGTAATATGAATAGGAGGCGATAAGTTTATGAAAGAAATTAACACTACGAGTTTGCGAAAATTTAATTTAATTATGGGTGCGATTCATTTTGTTCAAGGGGTCTTAATGTTGTTTTTGGCATCTACTGTTATTCAAACGATTGGTGAATTTACACCAACCATTACACAACTGTATTTAACGCTTGATCAAGCAACGCAATCATTGGTTGTTGAATCAAAAGATTTATTTCAGTTACCATTTGGATTTTTGGTGGCGCTTTTCTTACTTTTATCAGCTGGTGCGCATGCGTTGATTGCGTTGCCAAAGAAAACAAATGATATTTATAATGCTGATTTAGCGAAAGGTATTAATAAGTTTCGTTGGTTTGAATATGCGCTAAGTTCAAGTATTATGATTGTATTAATTTCTACATTGTTTGGTGTGTATGATTTTGCGTCATTGTTTTTAATCTTTGTTGTGAATGCAACAATGAATTTATTCGGTTTGGTGATGGAACAACTAAATGTTGATAAAGAGAAAGTGAATTGGGGTCCTTTCATTTGGGGATCAATTGCTGGTCTTGCACCATGGGTTGTCATTATTATCTATATGACAGGAAATCCTGCTTTGGATATGGTTCCTTGGTTTGTTTGGGCAATTGTTGGTACGTATTTTGTAGCATTTAACACTTTCCCAATCAATATGATTTTACAATATAAAAAAGTAGGCAAATGGGCGAATTATTTATATGGTGAGCGTGTATATATTGTTTTAAGTTTGGTGGCGAAAACCATTCTTGCGTGGCTTGTGTTATTTGGCGCAATGCAACCTTGAAAATCGAATCGACTTTGTCGATTCTTTTTTTGAGGTATTAGTCATTTATTAAGAATAGTGGTATAATTAATTATCTCAATAAGAAGGTGATTCTATGGGCTTTTATGATCAGTTGGCTATGTATTATGATGAAGTATTTCCTTTCGATAAAGTTACCCATCAATTTTTAAGAAAACAAGTAGATCGTGGAAGGGTATTAGATGTTGGTTGTTCAACAGGTGCTTATGCGACAAAGTTGGATGAAGAAGACCAGTTGATTGTTAAAGGGATTGATTTAAATGAAGAAATGGTTAAACTAGCGAACAAAAGAGTGGGGACTGCTTCTTTTGAGGTAAGAGATATGAGAGATATAGATGAAAAAAAATACTTTGATTTCATCTATACGATTGATAATACTTTTGCACATTTAGATGGATATGAAGAAATGAAAAGTGTTTTAAAAATCTTATTAGATGCCTTAAAAAATGATGGAACATTGGTTATTCAAATAATGAATTTCGCTAGGGTTTTTCGTCGCTCTGTTACTGAACTACCATTGATTGAAACGAAACATGTAAAGTATTCTAGACATATTCAACATAAAGAGGGGAAAATTTTGCTTAAGACTGTGTTAAAAACAAAATTAGATCGATTTGTTTCAGAAGTTTTGTTTTATCCTCTGACTAAGGCTGAACTTGAGATGATGGTAGATAAAATGAAAGCGAAGGTAAAATTTTATGGATCTTTTAAAGAAGAGCCATTCAAAGATGATTCTTATGATTTGATTGCGGTCATCAAAAAATAAGTTAGATTTTGTGAATAATGTTTGACAATTGTCTGAAAACAATTTTTGTTTTTCAGACAATTTTTAGTATAATAGATATAGGTGATAATGTGAAAATAAAGAAAATAGCATTTGATCATCATAGTGAACTGATGATCAAATATAAGCAATCTTTGTATGGAATTATCGACGATTTTGTCGAGGATTTGATCTTGAGTGCAGAGCATTATATGATGTTTGAAGATGATGAGTTTATCGGACAAATTGGTGTTTTGGACAATGCGGTTACTTTTTTTTATGTGTTGGATGATTTTAAATATAAACAAACGGACTATTTTATCAAGTTTGTTAAGGCAAAAAAAATTGAATATGCATATGTATCTACAGCAGATTTGGATTTTTTTCATACTGCGACACAGTTTCAAGAAGATGTAACGATGCAAGCGAAATTCTTTTTAAAGACAAATGCGATGCCGACAGCGTTTGATTTTGATTATATTGATTTTGCAAGACTTCATGATAAAGAAGAGATTGATATGTTGACTGAGGGTGAGTTTGATGACTTGCATGAGCGTATTCAAGCAGGACAAGTATACGTGTTTAAAGAAGAAGGAGAACTTGTCGGTGTTGGTGTGATTAGTGATAGTAAGATGTTTACCTCTCAAGTAAATCTTGGAGTATTTACGAAAAAGAAACATCAGAGAAGAGGGATTGCTTCGACATTACTTGAGTTTATGTCTGAAAAAATGTTAAAAGATCATAAAAAAGTGGTTGCTGGATGTTATTATTATAATGAGGCGTCTTCGAAGATGTTGATGCATTCAGGATTTAGGTTAATGAATATACTTGAGAAAATCAAACTGAAATAGGAGAGGGTATCATGAATTTTTATAATCAGACAAAAGAGGAAGTATTAAAAGAATATAATGTATCAAAAGAAAAAGGATTAAGCAAGGATCAAGTAAGTGAACATTTAGAAAAATATGGAAGCAATACCTTTGTGGAAAAGAAACAAGAGAGTTTGCTTGCGATGATTTTTGGTGAACTTGTACAATTTTTAAACCTATTATTGATTGCGGCAGCGGTGATTAGTATTGTTGCGAGTGGCGAGGTCATTGATGGTGTGTTTATATTAGCGATTGTGGCACTTAATATTTTTCTAAGTGTTTATCAAGAACGTAAAGCATCTAATGCAGTACGTGCTTTAAAAAGCATTAGTGCTCCTTCGGCAACGGTGTTGCGAGATGGGAAGTTTATTAGTATTCCTTCGACAGATGTTGTTGCAGGAGATATTGTGAAAGTTGAAGAGGGAGATTATATTCCAGCAGATATGCGATTGATAGAATCGGTGAATTTAAAGATTGATGAATCTGCTTTGACTGGAGAAAGTGTTCCTGTAGAGAAAGACGCGGATGTTTCTTTGAAGGAAAAAACATCATTAGGTGATCGTCTTAATATGGCTTATATGTCTACGATTGTTACCTATGGTCGAGCAACTGGAATTATTGTTGCGACGGGTATGAGTACAGAGATGGGATCGATTGCGGGGATGTTGAATGAAGTGGAAGATGAGTTGACACCACTACAAATACGTATCGATAAACTAGGTAAATTCTTAGGTATGACGAGTGTTGTTGTCGTTATTTTGATTTTTATTGTTGGTTTGATTCGTGGGGAAGATTTACTTGAACTATTCATGGTGAGTGTCTCACTAGCCGTAGCGGCTATCCCGGAAGGATTGCCTGCAGTGATCACAGTTGTGCTTGCGCTTGGTATGCGTCAAATGGCGAAACAAAATGCGATTGTAAAAAAATTAAGTGCGGTTGAAACACTCGGAAGTACGACGGTTATTTCGAGTGATAAAACAGGGACTTTGACACAAAATAAAATGGTTGTAACAAGAATATTTGACAACGATAAAATCATTGAAGTTACTGGATCTGGATATGAACTTGAAGGAAAAATCAAAGGAGAAAGTGAAGCAATTGATCATTTGACAAACATTGCACTTCTTTGTAACAATGCTTCGATTGAAGGAAAAGAAGTCTTAGGGGACCCCACAGAATTATCATTGATTGCACTAGCCTCTAAAGCTGGTAAGATACAAGAAAAAATGATTAAAACACATAAACGTATTGATGAGTATCCTTTTGATAGTGATCGTAAAATGATGTCTACACTTCATGAAGTTGATCATAAGAAAATGCTTTACACTAAAGGAGCACCTGATCAGTTGTTGAAACAGTGTACACATTATTTGTATCAAGGTGAAGTGAAAAAAATTGATGAAAAATTTAAAAATACAGTAGAGCTTGCGAATCAAGGAATGGCTAGAAAAGCTCTTCGTGTACTTGGATTTGCCTATAAAGAAGTTGATGAATATTCAAAATTAAGTGAAGAAGAACAAGGGCTAATTTTTACCGGTCTTGTGGGAATCATTGATCCACCAAGAGAAGAAGTGAAAGCAGCTATTAAGATTTGTCATAAAGCCGGAATAAGAACAGTCATGATTACTGGAGATCATAAACTAACAGCGATAGCGATTGGAAAAGAATTGGGTATCATTTCGAAAGATTCACAAGCGATTGATGGTGATGAAATAGAAACATTAAGCGATGAAGAGTTCATTGCCAAAGTGAAGGACACCAATGTGTTTGCGAGGGTAAGTCCAAAACATAAAGTAAGAATCGTAAAAGCATTACAAGAAATCGGTGAGATAGCCTCTATGACTGGAGACGGTGTAAATGATGCGCCAGCATTAAAACAAGCAGATATCGGAGTTGCGATGGGTATTACAGGGACTGACGTGTCAAAAGAAGCGGCAGATATGGTCTTAATGGATGACAACTTTACAACGATTGTGAAGGCTGTTGAACAAGGACGTGTTATCTATTCGAATATCCGTAAATTTGTTGGATATTTGATCAGTTGTAATGTCGGAGAAGTATTGGTGATTTTCATTGCCATTATGTTAGGATTTGGATCACCACTGTTACCATTACAAATTTTATGGATCAATTTAGTAACGGATTCATTTCCAGCATTTGCACTTGGTTTAGAGGAAAAAGAAGAAGGCATTATGGACCGTAAACCAATCGATCCAAATGCATCGATTATTGATAAGAATATGGCAATCGCGATTGCTTTCCAAGCGTTTTTCTTAAGTGCAGCAGTATTAACTTCTTATTTGATTGGACGAAGCATCAATCCTGATGATACAACGGGACAAACATTTGCGTTTATCACGATAATTACAGGAGAACTCTTTAGAAGTATTTCTGCTAGAAGTGAAGTAAAAACTATTTTCCAAATGAATCCATTTAAAAATAAATACATTAATTACTCTGTATTGTTTGGATTTGCATTGTTGATGGTTGTATTGTTCGTACCGGGTATCAATGATATCTTTAGAACGAATGTTCACTTAACATTTACGAACTTTATTACTGCCTTTGCACTTGGATTTATTCCTTTGTTTGGTGGAGAGTTAGCGAAATTATTTAAATCAGTTAAAGAAGCCTAAATTTAGGCTTCTTTTCTTTAGTTAATGTACGAACTTTTTGTTGCATAGTTCTTGAGTTGTCGTTCTAATAATGGTAAATTTATAAAGTACAAAATGATGAGGTGGTTATATGTTTTTTCAGTTATTAGAACTTATTAAGAGGAAATTGGTCTCTTTTATTATTGGAGCGATGATGATGGGATTGATCGTTGGATTTTTGGTTGATGTGAGTGTATTACAAAGACTCATTTTACCTTTGACATTCTTATTGGTGTATCCGATGGTTGTCCCATTAAACTTTGCGAGTTTAAAAGAAAAAGAAAACAATGTATTACAGATTGTTGTTCAATTACTCAATTTTATATTGTTTCCAATGATTGCGTATTTTATCGGTATTATTTTCTTTGAAAGTGTCTATTTGAGACTAGGACTATTATTGATTGCATTATTGCCAACTAGTGGGATGAGTATCAGTTGGACTGTCATGGCAAAAGGGAATGTCAACGCAGTGATACGGATGGTGATAGTTGGTTTATTACTAGGTGCTATATTATCGCCTTTTTATATCTCAGTCTTATTAGGTGCGGAAGTAGATGTGCCTGTGATGAAGATATTCAGTCAAATATTGTTGGTTGTTTTTATTCCGTTGTTGGTCGCATATATAACGCAAAAATTACTTATTAAGAAATATGGAAAAGAGAGATTTCATCAGTCGATTAAGAAGAAGTTCCCACCATTTTCTACATTAGGTGTTGTATTGATTATTTTTGTAGCGGTATCGTTAAGAGCAAAAGTGTTGGTCAATAATCCAGAAATATTGCTAGAGATTGTTGTTCCAATCTTATTGTTTTATTTACTTGTGGGAGGAAGTTCTATATTTGTTGGACGAATGTTTTTTGAACGTAGGGATGCAATTGCACTTGTGAATGGAACCTTGATTAGGAATTTATCATTATCACTGGCAATTGTCTTAAGTGCTTTTCCAGAAGCATCAATCGCAGCTGTATTGATTGCATTATCTTATGTGCTTCAAGTACAAATAGCTGCTTGGAATGTACGGTTAACGAAGTTTGTTTTTCCTGAAAAATTGATTGTTAAAAAACAAAACGTAAATGTTTGATCATTTACGTTTTTTTGATAGTTTAGAAGATTATTTAGAAAACATCAATCATTAGTTGACACGCAAACTAATCGATGTTATTCTATAATTGTAATGATTACAATATTGGAGTGGTTACAATGAAAAGAACATTCAAAGAGTTATTTGAAGAAGCAAATATTAGTCCTTCTTATACAAGGGTTCGTATTTATGAGTACCTTGAAAGAGATGAACATCATCCAACAGTCGATGAAATCTATAAAGCATTAATAGATGAGTTACCAACACTTTCTAAGACAACTGTTTATAATACTTTGAAGTTATTTATCGAAAAAGGTGTTGCCAAACAAGTGGCATTAGAAAGTAATGAAAGTCGTTATGAGCTTGTTCGTCATGAACATGCGCATTTCTTATGCGAAAAATGTCATCAGTTATTTGATGTACCAGCAATGAAACTTGAAATCGATTTGGGAAAAATTCCAGGGTTTACAGTCAATGATCAAGATGTACAACTGAAAGGAATCTGTCCAAATTGTCAAGAATAAGATTATATTATATGTAAGAAAGGATGAGTTACATGGAAGAAGAAGTAAAAGAAACGTATCGTATGCCTTTAATTGGAGATAAATCTCCAGAGTTTAAGGCAGTAACTACACAAGGGGATATCAATTTCCCGAAAGATTATGAAGGTAAATGGGTGATTTTATTTTCTCACCCGGCTGACTTTACCCCTGTATGTACAAGTGAGTTTATGACATTCGCAAGAATGCAAAGTGAGTTTACAGAATTGAATACGGAACTAATTGGTTTGAGTGTCGATTCTTTATACGCACACATTGCTTGGTTACGTACTATTAAAGAAAAAATCGAGTGGAATGGTATGAAAAATATGGAAGTAACATTCCCACTGATTGAAGACATCAAAATGGATGTTGCAAGAAAATTTGGAATGATTCAACCAAATCAATCTTCAACACAAGCTGTTCGCGCAGTCTTTGTCATTGATCCAGAAGGAATCATCCGTACGATTCTTTATTACCCATTATCAACTGGTCGTAATTTTGATGAAATCAAACGTATTATTTTGGCATTACAAAAAGCGGATAAGGATGGCGTTGCGACTCCTGCTGATTGGCGTCCTGGAGATGACGTAATTGTACCTCCTGCTGGTACTTGTGGAACTGCGAAAGATCGTATGGATGGTGAACATGAAGGTGTTTATTGTCTAGATTGGTTCATGTGCTTAAAAAAGGATAAGTAAGACCCCCTTAAGGGATAAGGGAAAAAGGACATCATTGATGTCCTTTTTGAATACAAAATTCTACTTATGGTAGAGTTATTTGCGTGAGAATTCTATCATAAGTATAGAAGGATTTCTTTTTAAAATAGGGGTAATATGGTATAATATGTATAGGAGGTGTCATATATGGATTATGTGATTTTCGGGAATAATGTTCAGTATCTAAGAAGGCAAAAAAGGATGACCCAACGTGCACTTTCAAAGGAACTATATGTGTCAGATAAAACAATTTCAAAATGGGAAAGTGGGCTTGCTTTGCCAGAGGTCTCCACGCTTGTTTTAATTGCTGATTATTTCAATGTTGGTATTGATGATTTATTACGAAAACCATTGAAAAATGACGGATATGATGAATTTGTATATATTATGGATATGTCTGGTTCCATGCATCGTTTAACAGATGATGTCATCGGTGGATTCAATCAGTTTATTGCTGATCAAAAAAAATTGGATGGTACGGGATATTTAACAACAGTATTATTTAATAGTGATGTTTATCGATTATACCGCTCTAAAGAGTTTTCGAAGGTAGAATTATTAGATCATAAGATCTATAAGGCAAATGGTTCAACTGCGTTATATGATGCGATTGGTGAAACATTATTGCCTTTGTTGAGAACCTCTAATACAAAAAAGACAATGGTTATTATTATGAGCGATGGATACGAGAATGCTTCTAAATATTTTAGTAAGAATAAAGTCAAAAAAATGATAGAAGAAGCGAAACAGTTAAATTGGGAATTTGTATTTGCTGGTGCAAATATAGATGTCAATCAAGTAAGTGATGACCTTGGAATTGAGAAGAATCGAAGAATGCGATTTATTAGTGATTCTAAAGGTACAAGAAAGTTGTATCGAGATATGAGCAAAATGACAAGCGATTATAGAACTACAGGTAAAGTGCATATGAGAGGAGATAAATCCTAATGAAATATTTTGTGACAAGTGATATTCACGGATATCATAAAGTACTAGTAGAGGCTTTAGATGATGCTGGATTTGACGAAGAGAATCCACAACATCATTTACTCGTTTTAGGTGATATGTTTGATCGTGGCGATGAATCAAAAGAAGTGTTTGAATACTTATATCGATTGAATAAAGAAGGGAAAGCCACGATTATTTTGGGAAACCATGATACCTTTATGATTGAGTTTTTAGAAGGCAATTATGACCGTGCATTGTTTAACATCAATAGAAATGGTTTTTTACATACATTGTTGTCTTTTACTGATCATATATTATCTAAAGATGATGATTTGAAAAAATATAAAAAAATAATAGAAGAGAAATATCCCTACATGTTGAAGTGGTTGAAATCATTACCACTATATCTAGAGATTGGTGATTACATTTTTGTTCATGGTGGAATAGATCCGACACTAGATGATTGGAGAAAAGCATCGACATTTGATTTTGTTTGGAGTTATGAAGTCAATCTTGAACCAATTTCTGGTAAAACAGTTGTTGCGGGGCATCACCGGGTACCAACTATTCGTGAGCCTATGAAGAGAAACTATAAAGAGTTGCATAAAGAGAATCCATCGTTGTTTGATCCTCTTTATAAGGATGGAAAGATATTGATTGATCGCTTTGTCGAAGTTTCAAAAGAATTAAATGTGTTAATTTTAGAAATTTAAAAAA
>DFNN01000031.1:3215-4524 GCA_002376065.1 Caryophanales bacterium UBA3566 | reverse complement strand
CCACCTAAAGAACCATCCGCAAGCAATTTTAAAGGACCCATTTTAAAATTCTTATGGATCAATTTATTTGCGTACCCTTGATCAATAAAACGTTTCAAATCTGCTCTTTTAGGTAAATTCACTTGTTCAGTAATACGAACGCGTAATGTTCCTTCTTCATATGCTTCTTTCATTGCCTCTAAAACAACTTCAAAGTCAACATTCAGCATACTAAAGTCATCACTATACACCGTAGTCACACCTTTTGAAAGCAACAAATCATTCGCTACTTTTAAAAAGCCTTTAATATCTTCTTTACTAAAAGGTGGTAATGCATCATAAATAAGATTGATCGCTTGCTCAGTAAAAATACCCGTATCCAAATCAAAAGAACCGCCATCAACTTGTGGTCTAGCATCTCTAATATGTGCCAAATCTAACGCTGGATCATTGACACTAATGATATGCCCACAAGTACGAATCGCGACAATCGGAATTTCTTTACTCACCTGATTTAAATCTTCTTTTTCAATCATTCTCATCTCTTCAAAGACTGATTGATCCCACCCTCTAGCAAGCAATACTTCTTTCCCTTGCTTTAAGGATTCTTTTAAAATCTTTTGTACTTCTTTAATTGAATTTGCATTGCTCAAATCAACAATCGATGCACTATACCCGATACCGAGCACATGGAGGTGTGCATCATGAAATGCATTCATTATCATTCAATCACTTCCTTAGTATTATTATACCAAATATTTCACATAAAAGAACCTATTGTGCAAAAAAAAGTAGTGATGAACACTACCCTTACACTATTTTTTATGTACAATTTTCTTTTTCAAAAACGCTTCTTCACTCATTTGTTCAAAATCATTTAACCAAGATTTTAAGGTTTCTTTTCTCACACCATACTTCGCTTGGAAAAAGATAAAAGGACTAATGCCTTCCAAATATTCACGACAAATTTTCGCTTTTTCAACTTGAGAATATCGTCTTCTTTTCGTTGGCTTTAATGCTTCATACCCACCATATCGGAACAATCCAATCCATTCCTTTAAGGTATCTTCATTGATGTCATATCGCTCCAGTAATTCACGTTGTCTGATTCCATCTAAAAAGTCTTTAATCACAGCTTTTCTAAATTTGATATCATAGTGTTTAACTGGCATATAGACCTCCTATAACATTTGTTACTTATATTTTATCACAAATAAGAGAGAACACAAAATATTTCATTCTCCCCCAACAATTATTATTCTAAAGAATCAAGCATTTCTAAAATCAATAACACAATTTCAGCCTGTTGTTCTTCTCTAGAAATTGTCGC
>DFNN01000031.1:0-2822 GCA_002376065.1 Caryophanales bacterium UBA3566 | reverse complement strand
AATCAAAGCATAAACAGTATCACTAGGCAACAAGCTTTTACTATCCTCATATTGTTCTAGATCTAGTACTCCATCATTGGAGGCAGTAATCGATAATACAGGATACTTTGCATCACTCAGATCCGCACTATTAGCTGGATATGAAGCAAGTAATATCAATCCATCTATCAATACGTCATCTCCACTTAAAAACAAACTCGCACTCGCACCTCCCAAAGAATGTCCGGCAATGAACACAGGTAAATCATCATCAAATAATTCCTCATAATCCAAAAAAGCATCTTGATTCAGAATCGCCAAATTCAGAGGCATTTTCGGAATAAACACCCGAACACCTTCTTCAGCCAAAGAAAACGCAAATGGTAAATAACTCGCTGCCCTCACCAGTCCTCCTTGATAATAGACCAAGTTCACAACTACTTCTCCATCAGGCTCTACAACATAATAATCTCCATATACTTCTACTTGATCACTATCCAACAAATCATTTGCACTTTCCATTGGATCATACGTACTCATGTTTAAGTAAATAAACGCACCCAACAGACCAACAAATAAGACAATACCAACAATCTTTAATACCTTAAACAGTTTCTTTTTCATTCTCCATGCACTCCTCACAAACACCATAAAACTCTAACTTATGTTTCTCCACATGAAAATGATGTTCTAACTGAATCTCTTCCTCAAAATCATGTACAGGGCAACTATGTACATGAATTACTTTATGACATCTTGTGCAGATCAAATGATGTGCATGCTCTTCATGCTTCAACTCATAAAACAGTTGCTTTTGATCATCCAAACTCACCGGACTCACAATCTCACATTCAATAAACGAATCCAATATACGATACACCGTCGAAAGAGAAATGGAATCATCAATCGCTTTCGCTCTTAAAAACAAATCATCAGCCGATAAAAACTCATCATGTTGATGAAGTAAATCAAGCAACAACAAACGATGTTTTGTTTTTTTCAATCCAACAGTTTTTAATAACTCACCAAACTTAGACTTTTTCACTTCTAAACCCTCCTAAGTTACGCATTCTTACCCCTAAGTATATCACAAGAAAGACAAACCCACTAAACAATACAATCGTTGAGCCACTAGGCAAATTGTATAAATATGATATCGATAATCCAAACAACACATTCACCACAGACAAGATTGCAGAATAGATCACCGTCTTTTTAAAACTGAGTCTCAACTGCATCACACTCACCATTGGAAAAATAATCAAACTACTAATCAACATTGTCCCAATCGCTCGAATCCCAATCGTAATTGTTACGGCGGTTAGTATCGCCAACATCACATTGAATCGTTTTGTTTTGATTCCATTGATTCGCGCAAACTCTTCATCATACACAAGCGCAAACAACTCTTGATAAAACACCAACACAAGCGTAATAATCACCAAAGAAACACCCACACTTAAGTAAACATCTATACTCTGTATTGTCAAAATACTTCCAAACAAATAACTATACAAATCAACATTAAACCCACCATTCAAACTCGCAAGCACAGTCCCTAAAGCTAACCCCATCGTCGCAATCAAACCAATCGCACTATCTCCATGCATTGAAGCTTTTTCATTCATCTTTAACACCAAAATCGCTGCCAAAGAGACTATTGGTAAAGTAAATAATGTTGGCGCACTACCAAGTGTTAAGGCAATCGCCACCGTCGCAAATGCGACGTGGCTTAACCCATGTCCAATCATCGAAAACTTCTTCAACACCAAAAATGAACCAATCAAACTCGCACTTAACGCAATACTCACCCCAACAACAAATGCACGAATCATAAACCCATAAGAAAACGCCTCTAATAAATCACCAATCATTGTTTCATCTCCTTTTTCATCATCTCATGTCCACAAGCACTTTTCGCATGCAAGTGAATATAAGGAGAATGTTTTGTATTTTTACAAAACTCATCAAACGGTCCATCATATTCTAATACTTGATTCAAGTAAATCACATGATCAATATACTCTCCAACCGTTGCCAAATCATGGGTAATTAAAATGATTGTTGTTTCTTTTTCTTCATTTAGTGATTTTAACAAATCCAAAAACGTTTGCTCAATCACAGAATCAAGCGCACTTGTTGGTTCATCTAATATCAATACATCAGGATCACTAATCAGTGCACGCGCAAGCATCACACGTTGTTGTTGCCCACCACTTAAGTTCCCAATTCTTTTTTTTAGTAAATGCATAATTCCTAACTCATGAAAGATTCTTTTCACTTTTGCTTTATCATTTTTGGTGAATCTTTTAGGAAATCTCTTTTCTTCTAATAATCCCATCAATGCAACTTCCTCAGCCGTTGCTGGAAACAATCCCTCTGCACGCATAATATGTTGTGGCAAATATCCCACCTTTAAATCATCCATAAAGGTGATGTTCCCACTACTAATATCAAGTGCCCCAAGCAAGGCTTTAATCAGTGTGGTTTTTCCACTACCATTTTCACCAATCACGCCAACAAAGTCACCTTTTTGTATCTCAAAGGTGACATCTTTGATGGCTGTATGAAACTGATATTTTACCGTCAAATTTTCTACTTTAATGTGCGTGGTCTGTTTCATCATAACCAAGTCCTATTCTATATTGGATTAAATTGTGTTCCATCATGTCAAGGAATGTTAATCCCTCATCAAATTCACTCTTTGATAAATTCCCACCAGAATAAATATATAATATTTCTGCCCCTGTCTGCTCAACAATCGCATTCGCCACAGTTTGTGAAAGCAATGTTTCACTAAACAAATATCCAATGTTGAATTCATTCATCACATCAATCATATT
>DFNN01000035.1 GCA_002376065.1 Caryophanales bacterium UBA3566 | reverse complement strand
AGAAGACATCATGCAAAAGATGGGGATGATATTGAACTCGATATGATTTTACCTTGTGTACCATCAAAGTATTTGTTTTACAAGTCACAAAATGATGAAACGTTGATGAAAACAGCTCGTAAACTTGATCAATATATTCAAGATGTGATTATTAAGACGATCGATTTGACGCTGTTTGATGGGTCTAAAGTATTGATTGCGTTGGCAAACTATATTTATAAAGGACAAATTTATCCTAACCGTGGTGGTTATGCGAAGTTGGGGCTTTTGTTTGATCAGTATGAAGATTATTTATCAGATGCATTAACGAAAAAGGTTGGACGTGTTATTGACGTAAAACTTTATCATGATACAACCGCTGTTTCGTACTTTTTTGAAGAAGAAAAAAAAGCAGCTATTATATCGATTGGTACTGCGTTTGGCGTTGCATTTGTGGATGGTGAAGAATATGCTTAGAAGACAAAAAAGGATGTATTTAGAGAGTATTTATCCATATGATGAGAGTCAGGATACCTATTACATTGAGTTGTCATTAAATGATTATGATGAACTCTTTAATGGTTGGGATGCCTCTCCTTTAAAAAGGAGGGACTTAGAGCCAGAATTGCTTGATTATTTAGAAGAAGCATGTTACGATATTCCAAGTCGTTCGAAGATTGAAATACATTGTGTGATGATCGATATAAAAAGGAATCAACAAAAGGAAGCAAAGTCCTTAGATAGCTTTAAACATAATTTTTTGATGACTGAGCATTTTATTAATAAGCAGATTAATCGTAACGTTCGTAAGATCATGATTTATGTTATGTTGAGTGGGTTCTTTTTGACATTCGCTTATATGATGCCTAAGATTCATGATTTGGATATCTTATTTTCAATTTTGGTCGAAGGATTGTTTATCGGTGGATGGGTGATGCTTTGGGAAGTATTTACGTTGTTTTTCTTTGATGGGTATGAACTTCGTGTTCGTAAAAAACAAGTGAAGCGTTTAAAAGCTTCTACCATCAAATTTATATATAAAAAGTTGTAGAAAGAATGAAAGGTGTGTTAAAAATGGAAACACAATTAAAACTGAATCAAGAGATTTTATTAACAATCAAACGTATGGGTATCAATGGTGAAGGTATTGGGTTTTATAAACGCCAGGCTGTATTTGTTGATGGAGCATTTCCTCCAGAAGTAGTGATTGTAAGAATTACTGAGTTAAATAGAGGTCATGCGATTGGTGAGTTAATGCATATTCGAACAAAAGCATTTTACCGTCGTAAACCTTTTTGTAAGCATTTTGGAGTATGTGGTGGATGTCAGATTCAACATATTGCTTATGATGAACAATTGAGATTAAAAGAAGAGATGTTGAAACAATCATTTGAACGTTACACCAGTATTGATTTGGAACAAGTGAAGTTTCGTCCATTTAATCCATTTGTGAATCCAAGAAGTTATCGATTCAAATCACAAATGCCAGTACAAAACACAAAATCTGGATTGGTGACTGGTCTGTATAAAAAAGGAACCAATGATCTTGTTGAGGTGTTAGATTGCCCAGTCCAAGATGATGATATTAATCGTGTTAATCAACGTATTTTAGAACTTTGTGATGAGTTTGAAATATATGCTTTTGAACCAAAAGATATGCAGGGATTATTGCGTCATATCGTTACTAGAAAAAGTGAAGCTACAGGTGAAATTCAAGTTACCTTAGTCGTTACAATATATAATCATGCATTGAAAGATTTGGCGAAAAAGGCGATGGATATACCAAGTGTAGTGAGTGTTGGTATTTCTAAAAATCATGATGTCAAAAATCATGAGGTTTTTGGTGAAAGTTATGAAATCTTAGAAGGTAAACCATTTATTACGGAAAAAATGGGGCATCTTCGATATGAATTGAATCCTAAAGCGTTTTACCAATTGAATCCAAAAGAAGCACAAATTATGTATGGGTATATTTCGGAGTTGTTTGATCCTAGTGAGGAATCATTGCTTGATTTGTATACTGGTAGTGGTGTAATGGCGCTCTTTTACGCGCAACAGTTTAAAAAAGTAGTGGGTATTGATTCAAATAGATCATCCATAGTATCAGCCAAACAAAATAAAAAAATCAATGAGATCAAACATGTTGATTTTATTGAAGGAGATGCTTACACAGAACTTCAAAAACTCTTTGATCAAAATGAAACATTTGATGTAGCGGTATTTGATCCTCCAAGATCAGGACTTGATCAAAAATTGATGGATCTATTGTTGCGCCATCCAATGAAAAAGTTGATTTATGTTTCTTGTAATCCATCAACATTGGCGAAAAATATTAAAGTACTTAGTCGAAAATATAAGGTAGTAAGTGTGACCCCTTTTGATATGTTTCCACAAACATCACATATAGAAAGTGTTACATTATTGGTTAGAAAATAATGCTTTCTTTGGCCCCAATTACATGGGATAACTTTTGGAAAGTGATTGATTTAAAAGTAGCGCCACAACAAACTAGTTACATACCTGAAGTGGCTGTTTATATGGCACAATCTTATGTCAATCTTTCACTTGATTATAGTGATCAATGTTTGGCGATTTATGATGAAGATTTATTGATTGGTTTTACAAAAATTGTGTTTGTACCTAAGGGTGAGAAAGTGTATCATATGGATGTTGATTCTTATATGATAGACGCTTTTTTGATTGACGATTTATATCAACATAAAGGGTATGGTGTGAATGCATTTGCTTTGATTTTGGAGAATATCCAAAATAGAGATGAAAAGAATGTACAGATTAGTCTTACTTGTTATGAGAAAAATGTTGTTGCGAAGAAGATATTTACTTCATTTGGGTTTGAAAAGGTCGGTTTGAAAGATCAAAAAAACGATCTATTTATCTATTTGAGAGAAAATTAATGATATGATTTGGCTTAGAGATAATCTAAGCCTTTTTTGTTTTAAGGTATAAAATATTCATTTCATGTTAAAATATATAATAAAGAGGAGTGATTCTAATGGGATTAAAAGATTATACTGGTATAGTGAAGAAACACCAAGTATCTTTTCTTGAAGCGAAAGAAGTGCATGAAGGGTATTTCCAAATTCTATTGGCGAAAGATGATGTAAAATGGAAAGCTGGTGAACACGGAATATTTAGTATTGACAATCATAAGATTGAGGGAAAAGGATGGCGTGCTTTTAGTTTTGCTTCTATTGAAGAAGAAGATGTAATTTTACTTGGAACAAGATCTATTGGTGAAATGAGTGAGTTTAAAAAGACATTGTTTTCTTTAGAAAAAGGTGAAAAAGTAAATATTCGTGGACCCTTTGGTGCATTTACTTTAAAAGATGAAACAACCCCGATTGTTTTTATTGCATTAGGTATTGGAATCACACCGGTTCGTTCATTAATAAAGGAAATAGATGATAAAGATTACCAACAAGATATCCATGTGGTGTATTCGAGTGAAGGTTTCTTTATGTTTAAAGAAGAGTTAGAAGAGATTATTGGGCGAAAAAGCAATCAATCAATTGTGTACCCTACTTCAGTGGAAGAAACGAAAGAAGCAATTAAGACTGCTAGTAAAAGGTATCAAAATACAGCGTATTATTATATTTCTGGACCTCCTAAAGTCATCAAAGAGGTGAAAAACAGTTTGCTTGCTGAGGGAATAGAGAAAAAACGTATGATGAATGATCCATTTATGGGATATTGATGTGAAAACAAAACATGTAGTTGTAAAGGAATATGATTCTGCTTGGAAAAGTGCATTTTTAGAAATACAAGCGTATTTGTATCAAGAAGTACCAAGTAAGTTTTTGATTGAACATGTTGGTAGTACGTCAATTGAAGGCTTAAGTGCAAAACCGATTATTGATATTGTATATGAGGATGACTCAGATAAAGAATTCTTGATTCATAAGTTGAGTAAACTTGGCTATATTCATGAGGGTGATCTTGGTATTGTTGAGCGGGAAGCTTTTACGTATGATGATTTACCATTTATGAAGCACCATCTTTATGTAATCAAAGGAGATTCAATAGTGTATCAAGATCATATATATTTAAAAAAGTATTTGAGTGTTCATGAGAAAGAAAAGAAACAATATGGTGATTTGAAATTGTTATTGGCGAAACGATTTCCAAATGATATTGATCGATACTATGAAGGAAAATCACCTTTTATCCAGGATATTCTTAAGAAAGCATCATTATGGATGATGGAAAATACATCATAATTTGTTATAATGGAAGTAACTTTCTTAGAAAGAAGGTATTTTTATGAGTGAACATCATTCACATGAAGGTATAAAAGCAGCGTTTTTTATTAATTTGTTGTTTACTTTTATTGAAATCATTGGTGGAGTATTAACAAACAGTGTCGCGATATTGAGTGATGCAGTACATGATTTAGGGGATACGCTTTCTTTAGGTGTTTCTTGGGGGTTGGAAAAAGTATCAAAAAGAAAACCTGACGAAAAATACACATTCGGATATGACCGTTTTTCATTATTGGGTGGAATTGTGAGTAGTTTGGTTTTGTTTGGTGGAACTATTTTTATATTAACGCAGACAATCCCAAGGTTATTAAATCCTGAAAGTGTTGATCCTTTAGGTATGCTTGGCTTTTCAGTATTGGGAGTATTGTTTAATGTATTTGCTTATTATAAAGTACATGCAGGGAAGTCTTTAAATGAAAAAGCTGTGTCTCTTCATTTGCTTGAGGATGTTTTTGGATGGGGCGCAATTATGATTGGAAGTATTTTAATATTGGCTTTTGATTGGGTTTTTATAGATCCTTTATTAAGTATCATTATTGCGATTTACATCTTTATTCATGTTTTACGTAATTTAAAAGAAATATTGGATGTATTATTACAAAAAGTACCCTCTACAATTGATCTTCTAATGATTGAAGAAAATATTGGTAATATTGATGGTATTAAAAAAGTGTATCATACACATGTGTGGTCTTTAGAAGGGTCTAAGATTATGCTTAGTACGCATATCGTTGTTCCGATGACGATGACACCAGGACAATTAATCATTATCAAAGATAACATCAGAGAATACTTAAATAAAGAAGGGATTTCACATGTTACGATAGAATGTGAATTTGATAGGTGATTTTATGATAAGAAAATTAACGAGTGAAGATAAGAAGATGTTGATGGATTTTTTAAATAAAGAACCAGAATATAACTTGTATATTATTGGGGATGTAAATAATTTTGGCTTTGATGGAGTTTATTCATCTGTTTATGGAGAGTTTAGAGATAGCGAGTTGTATAGTGTGGTAAGCCAAAATTACTTACATCTTGTATATTATGCTAGTGACACTGATTTTAATGAAGATTGGTTAGAGATACTTAATCGATTTGAATTTTACTTTTTAAGTGGAAAAGCCGAACTAATTCGCCCAATTCAAAGATACTTTCCTGATATGTGGGATGATAAACTTGATTTTGCAAAATCAACTACGTTCACTGAAGAAGATGGTGTGTCCTATGAGTTTGTGAGAATTATGAAAACTAGGGAAGAAGCGCTTATGATTTACGATATGCTTTCACAAATTGAGGAACTTGATACAGTTGGAATGAAGACAAGAGAAGAGTTTGCTGATTACTTGTTGCGTCATTCTGGAGAGAATGGGACTACTGCTTACATCATGGAAGATGACCAGATTGTGGCTAGTGCAAGTGCTGTATTTGAGTCTGATTTATCAGCAATGATTGTTGGAGTCGGTACAGATAAAAATTATCGAGGACGCGGATATGGAAAAAAGGTTATGCATTATTTGATGAACTTGTACGTGAATGAAAAGAAAAAAACGCTTTGTCTTTATTATGATGATGATCGAGCGAAAGCGTTGTATGATAAATTAGGTTTCGTTGATGTTGGAGACTGGATTATGTTGATTAAGGAGGATAAAGAGAATGACTGAGTATTTATTTCCCTTTGCCTTGACTGTTTTTGCAGGGCTTTCAACAGGAATTGGTGGATTATTAGCATTCCATAAAAAAGCTTCAAATGCAAAGTTTTTATCTTATGCACTTGGGTTTAGTGCTGGGGTTATGCTTTATGTGTCTTTTATTGAGATATTCCCAAAGAGTTTGGCTTCTTTATCAGAGATATATGGTGATACTCAAGCATATATTTTAACGACAATTGCTTTTTTTGTTGGGATATTCTTGATTGCGGTTATTGATAAATTGGTACCAGAGGGAACCAACCCTCATGAGTTTCATGATATTGAAGAAACAGAGGAAGAAAAAAAGGCTGCGAATTTGCTTCGTATGGGGTTATTTTCTGCATTAGCAATCGCTATTCATAACTTTCCAGAAGGACTTGCTACATTTATAGGTGCGCTTGAAGATCCTGCACTTGGGATAGGTATCGCGGTTGCGATTGCTATCCATAATATACCTGAAGGTATTTCAGTAGCTATTCCTATATATCATGCAACTGGAAGTAAAAAGAAAGCATTTTTCTACTCATTTTTATCTGGTCTAGCTGAACCAGTGGGTGCAATTGTAGGGTATGTGTTACTTATTAATATTTTTGATGAATCTTTATTTGGTTTTGTTTTTGCATTAGTGGCTGGAATAATGGTTTATATTTCACTCGATGAATTATTACCAACGGCGGAGAAATATGGAGAACACCATATCGCTATTTATGGACTAATAAGTGGGATGATAGTCATGGCGATTAGTTTAACGTTGTTTATCTAATGAAGATAACATATAGACTAGCTACCGTAAAAGATACTAAGCAACTTGCAAGTTGGTGGCGTGATGGAGAAGTAATGGCGCACGCAGGCTTCCCACTAGGATTAACAATTGATGAAACAAAGTTACAAGATAGGCTGTTAAATCAAAAAGAGTCTAATCACCAAGTATTTATTATTGAATATGATGCTCAATCAATTGGTGAACTAGGTGTTAAAATAGAAGGTAATGAAGCTGAAATAGGCATAAAAATATGTGAAGTCTCTTACCAAAATAAAGGATTGGGAACCACAATTTTAAGCAAATTAATTGCGGATTTGTTTCTAACGCGTAATATAACACGCATTAAACTCGATACAATGCTCGAGAATACCCGAGCACAAAAAGTTTATGAACGGCTAGGGTTTATCAAAGTTGGAGTAGATTATGATGTATTTATTGATCAATTAGGCAATAAAAGAAGTGCCATATTGTATCAACTTTCAAAGGAAGATTATCTGAAAAGATAGTCTTCTTTTTTTGACTCATTGACAAAAGTAATGTATAATGAGTTATAAATCAGTGAGTAGGTGGTCATATGAAAGATAGGACGAAACAAAAGGAAAAAACTCATCAAAAATTATTGAGTATAACAAAAGAAATATACCTTGACCAAGGATATATAAATACATCTACTAAGGTCATATCAAAAAAAGCGAATGTTAGTCAAGGAACAATCTTTTTACATTTTGAAACGAAGCAAAAACTTTTAGCGACGATAATTGTTGATGAGTTGGACCGTTTATTTTACAAACTTCAAGAGACATCACCTTCTATTGATGAATTATTTTTGTCGATTGTTGATAATGAAAGATTACTTTCACGTGTGATGAAAGATTATCCTTGTATGCCTGAGCGTTTTCAGACTTCTTTTGATCAAGTACGGATGGGTTACAAAGATCAACTATTTGATTTATTAAAACCAAAAAGTAAATTGAGTATATTAGATTTATTTGCTTTAATTGAAATGGTTTTGGCACTGATTTTCGAAGATTTGTTTTATGCAAAAACAGATATCATGGTGAATAAAATAAAAAAATATCAAAAGATAATCAAAAAATATTCATGAAAAAAGAGCGCAAATTTGCGCTCTTATAATGTCGATTTTCTTTCTATTAGACTTACAGGTAAAACTTTATGTAAGTCAGCAATTTCTTTTTTCTCAATCAATTCAATCAGTGTGTTGATTGCGTGAATTGCGATATCATTGATTGGTTGGGCGATTGTGGTTAGTGGTGGGATGAGGATTGCTGATAATTCTATATTGTCGAATCCGATGATTTGCACATCTTCTGGTACTCGATATCCTTTTCGCTGTAAGACACTCATCGTATACATCGCGATGATATCACTACTACAGAATATGGCGTCAACATCTGGGTGTTCATCAATATAGTGTTCGATTAAATGAAGCTCAGGTGATTTAAAGTTTAAATCACAAGAGTATACAGGAATATCTTTTTTGTCCATTTCCTCGTAGAAACCTTTTGCACGATCAAGGACAGTAATTAAAACATCTGGTCCTCTAAAATGTATCACTTTTTTTGCACCAGTTTTAATGAGTTTTTTGGCAGCAAGACGGCCACCTTCAATATTGTCACTTGAAATAGAAGGGACATTCTCATCGATGATGTGATCAATCGTAATAATCGGTATATTTCCTTTTAAGTAGGCTTTTGTACTTTTCGTATTGGCGGCGATAATAAGACCGTCAATGTTGTATTGGTTAAATACATTGATGTATTTTTTTTCTAATTCAACATCGTCTTTTGAATTGAAAATCATTAACTTGTATCCTTTGTGAGCGATAGCGTCTTCTAGTGATTCTATTAATTCCGCGTAAAAGAAGGTTGCTATATGTGGTACTACTAAACCGAATATGTTGGATTTCTTTTTGAAAAGAGAACGAGCAAGCTCGTTTGGAACATATCCTAGTTCCTCAATCACTTTGAGGACCATTTTTCTCGTTTCTTGATTCACATATCCTGTATTGTTGATGACTCTAGATACGGTCGCAACACTTACATTCGCTTTTTTGGCAACATCTTTGATTGTTGGCATAAAAATCACATCCTATTTATCTAGATTATACTGTATCTTATCCCTTTTGTAAATGAAATTAACGTGATATAATGGTTTTGATTGGAGATGATTAGATGAGTAAATTAACAAAAATTAGACTCAGAAATACTTTTATTTATCAAATATTTGTACGTAATTATTCAAAAGAAGGAACATTCAAGAAAGTAGAGGAAGATTTGGATCGTATTAAAGATCTTGGTGTTGATTATGTCTACTTACTACCTATCCACGAGATTGGTGAAGAACAACGTAAAGGGAAATTAGGAAGTCCTTATGCAATTAAGGATTATTATAGCATTAATCATGAGTATGGTACGTTAGAAGATTTTGAAGATTTGGTTGCCGCTGTTCACAGTCGTGGAATGAAAGTGATGATGGATATCGTCTTTAACCATACATCACCAGATTCTAAATTGATTCATGAACATCCAGAGTATTTTTATCGAAACAGTGATGGAGAGTTTGCCAATCGCGTAGGTGATTGGTGGGATATTACTGATTTTGATTATACAAAGGATAAAGGATTGTGGCGTTATTTAATTGACAATCTACTATATTGGACAAAAAAAGGTGTTGATGGATTTCGATGGGATGTTGCGAGCTTTTTACCGCTAGAGTTTTTAGAACAAGCACATGAAGAAGTCTTAGAAATCAATCCTGATAGTTTGTTTTTAAGTGAATCTGTTCACGGTCATTTCTTGCGTTTTATCCGCAATGAAGGCTTTGAATGCTTGAGTGAGTCTGAAATTTTCCAAGTATTTGATATGGCTTATGATTATGATGTACATGATTATTTTCTTGATTATACATATGGAAAAATTTCTTTAAACGAATATCTAAAAGAGATTATTCGTCAAGATGAAGTTTATCCAAAAAACTATATTAAGATGAAAAATCTAGAAAATCATGATAATTTGCGTTTGGCTGGGCTTGTAGATGGCGATCCTGTGAAGATTGATGCTTGGACTAGTTTCTTATTCTTTACAAAAGGAGCAACAATGATTTACGCTGGACAAGAAAAAAGTGCAAAACATACACCTACTCTATTTGATAAAGATACGGTCGATTGGTCTGGTCGTGATTTATCTACATTGATTAGTAATTTGAGTGATTTGTCACATAGAGAGATTTTTGCGAAGGGTATCTATGATGTGCATTTACTAGACCAAGATGTGATTTGTGCAGGGTATAAGTATGAGGGTAAAGAGTTATATGGTGTATTTAATGTTGGTGCTATTGATGAAGACATTAAACTTCCTATAGAAGATGGAATTTACACGAATTTATTGACTGCGAAAAAGGTGGATATAAAAGATGGGGTACTGAAAAATATCAAAGAACCGCTCGTCTTTTACGTGAGATAATGAAAAAGTTATTGGTAATCCTAATGCTTCTCTTGCTTGCTGCTTGTGAGCCAGAAGAAACATTTGAATATGAATATAGTGATCTAGATAGTGAACAAGTAACTTCTTATATGGAAGGCGAAACAATGGATGGGAAGTATATCCTCTACTATTATAGTGAAACATGCCCAGGTTGTAATGATGTGAAACAAGATATTATTCCGTTTTTTATGGAATTTTCACTGCTAGATGTATACTTACTCAATACTGCTGAAATGTTTGATATATCGCTTTTTACTGAGTTTGTAGGAACGCCTTCACTCTTTATTATAGATGGGTCAAAAAATCTGTATGAGACATATATAGGGGTACAGAGGGTGAGAATCTTTATGGAAACCTATGAGGATATTAATTTAACGTTAAATATGTTTGATCAGCACAAGGTGAATACATTTGAAGCGTATGAACAAAAAGAATCGACGATGTATACGTTACTTTATTCTGAGGACATAGAGATGAGCCAATTGTTGTTAAAAGAATTGTTTAGATTATCTTCAGTGTCTTTAACGTTGATTAATGTTGATGAAGCAGAAACTGATTTGATTGCGCTGTTTGATTATGATACAGTACCTACACTCGTTGTGAATGATGAAACAAATGAATATATTCAAGGGGAACAATACATCATAAATTACTTAGAAGATTAACAAATGACTCCACGAGGAGTCTTTTGTCTAAAAAGATAGAGGTGCAATATGAAAGTAACAGTAATCGGTGCTGGACTCGCTGGTAGTGAAGCAAGTTATCAATTAGCGAAGCGTGGCATTGAAGTAGATTTATATGAAATGAAAAAAGTGAAAAAGAGCCCTGCGCACAAGGTTGATACTTTCGCTGAACTTGTTTGTAGTAATTCATTACGTTCAAATCAACTGGAAAATGCGGTTGGTTTGTTAAAAGAAGAAATGCGTTTGATGGATTCATTAATCATTAGAAGTGCAGAAAAACATCAAGTGCCAGCTGGAGGAGCTCTTGCGGTGGACCGTGATTTGTTTAGTGAAGAGGTTACAAAAGAATTGATGAAAAATCCTTTGATTCATGTCATTCATGAAGAATTGACTAGTATACCAAAAGGTCCAGTGATTGTAGCGACAGGTCCACTTACAAGTGATGCGTTGTATCAACATATTAAAGATACACTAGGTGAAGATTATTTGTATTTCTATGATGCCGCAGCGCCAATTGTTGAGTTGGATTCCATTAATATGGATATCTGTTATAAAAAAAGTAGATATGATAAAGGCGAAGCTGATTATATTAATTGTCCGATGACGGAAAGTGAGTTTGATCATTGGTATAATGAATTGATTCATGCGAAAGAAGTCGAAGTGCGTGATTTTGAAATGAAGGTTTTTGAAGGTTGTATGCCTTTTGAAGAAATTGCCAAGCGTGGAAAACAAACATTGTTGTTTGGACCAATGAAGCCAGTTGGTTTAGCGCGTGATGGAGAAAAAAGACCACATGCTGTTGTACAACTAAGACAAGACAACAAACAAGGTACACTTTTCAACATCGTTGGATTTCAAACACACTTAACGTTTGGTGAACAAAAACGTATTGTTAGATTGGTTCCAGGTCTTGAAAAGGCGAGTATTGTTCGTTATGGTGTAATGCATCGAAATACGTACATCAATTCACCAAAATTATTGACAGCGAATTATCAGTTAAAAACAAACAAAGATATCTTTTTTGCAGGTCAAATCACCGGTGTTGAAGGATATGTAGAAAGTGCAGCAAGTGGATTGCTTGCGGCATTATCAATGGTTCATCATTTACGAGATGAAGAAATTCTTCCACCGCCTGTGACAACCATCATTGGATCTCAATCTGATTATATATCAAGTGCATTAACAGAAAATTTCCAACCTATGAATGCGAATTTTGGGTTGGTCGCACCACTAGAATTTAAACATGGAAAAAAAGAACGTAAACGATTATATAAAGAACGTGCATTAGAAGATTTAAAACGTTATTTAGACGAAATCGGTGAGGCGTATGAACAATGATGAAGTAATTCAACTCTTTGAGATTTATTTAGCAAGTGTGAGAAGATACAGTAAAAATACAGTGAGTTCTTATTTGGAAGACGTGAAAACATTGACAAACTTTTTAAAAAGAGAAGAGTTTGGAAATTTGCTAGATGTTTCTCCAAGAACTGCGCGTTTTTTCGTTGCGACTTTACATGAAGAATATTCACGTGCGAGTATCGCTCGTAAAGTATCTACATTACGCAGTTTCTATCATTTCCTTGTAAAAGAAGATATTCTAAAAGAACATCCTTTCTTAGAAGTTGAGTTACCAAAAAAAGAAAAAAGATTGCCAAAATTTATTTATCCTGAGGAAATGGAAGCATTGATTGATTCTATTAACAGAACAACTCCATTAGGAGAGCGAAATTATACGATTGTCGAGATGCTTTATGGAACAGGGTTACGAGCAAGTGAATTGGTTGGTGTAAATGTATCGGATTTAGATTTTTATGAAGATTTTGTCTTGGTCCATGGAAAAGGGAGTAAAGATCGATACGTCCCGATTCACCATCGACTAAAAAAAGTGTTACAAAACTATATATTAACTGCGAGAGATGCATTAAAGAAAGAAGACCAAAAAGCCCTCTTTTTAAATCACCATGGAGAACGTTTAACAGATAGAGGTTTACGTTATGTTATCCATGATTTGATTGAAAAGTCATCGACAATGTTGTCGATGAGTCCACATACATTTAGGCATACCTTTGCAACACACCTGTTGGATAATGGGGCAGATTTAAGAAGTGTGCAAGAATTGCTTGGGCATTCAAGTATCTCGAGTACACAAATATATACCGGTGTTTCAAAAGAAACTTTGCAACAAAAATATATGGCTGCTCATCCTAGAGCGAAAAGAAAAAAAGATGAATAAAAAAGTGTTTTCCAATTTGGAAAACACTTTTTTTATTATACCTGACCACTAAAGGTC
>DFNN01000099.1 GCA_002376065.1 Caryophanales bacterium UBA3566 | reverse complement strand
TTTTTTATTCCGAGAAATACAACTGTTATGATCGGTGATGTTATTTTACAAGAACACATTGAATTTTATGTTGGGCCATTCTTTGCGATCGGATTTATCATTGCTGGTATGTTTACAAGTTTTATGTATTTAGTTCAAGAAGGTAAAATCCATCAGATGATCTGATGGATTTTTTAATTAGGTGTAAATGAATTGCGTTAGTTTGTGTATATGAGTAAAATATAACTATGAATGAGGTGGATATAATGAAAATAGCAAAAGTTGTTTCGTTAGTCGGTGTTTTCGCTATGACAATTGTTTTGATTTATGGATTTACTGTGGGAAATTTCGCAAGTGATGGAAGTGAAATATTAAGCAATCCTTGGGGCATTGTATCATTGGTTGATTTATATGTTGGGTTTGGACTTTTTTCTTTATGGATTATTTATCGTGAAGAAAAGATATATAAAATGGTTATTTGGGTTGTATTGATGATGGTTTTAGGATTCTTTACAGGAAGCCTATATGTATTAATCGCATTGATTCAATCTTCTGGTGATATGGATCGTTTCTTCTATGGGAAAAAGCGTATAAAGAATGAAAACTAAAGAAATTGTAGAAGAGTTACGTCTTGTATTTAAAGGGAAAAGTGTTGATACAATTATACCTCCCTTGGTATTTGTGATGATGAACCGACTCTTTGATTTACAAATCGCATTGATTGTTTCAGTTTCTTTAGCGTTTTGTTTCTTTTTATTGAGAATAGTGAAAAAGCAGACGTTTGGTTATGCTTTAGCTGGGGTAGCGGGAATCTTTTTGGCATCATTTTTGGCGTTCATTGCGGAAAATGCCAATAACTTCTTTTTACCTGGTATTATAGGCAACGGGATTATTGTGTTGGTTGGAACATTATCATTAGTTTTTAAGAAACCAATGGCAGCGTATGCTTCACATTTAACGAGGAACTGGCCACTTGACTGGTTTTGGAGAAAAGATGTATATCCTGCTTATAAAGAAGTGACAATTTTCTGGATTTCGTTCTTTTTTATCCGAACGATACTAGAAACTTATTTGTATCTTAATGCAACCCCAGAAGTGCTGGCGTGGGCAGAAATTGTGTTAGGATTACCAATTACGATCATGATACTTGTATTTAGTTATGTCTATGGTATTTGGAGATTAAAAGCATTAGAGGGTCCTGGGGTTGATGAATATATCGAAGGAAAAGAACCTCCTTATAAAGGACAAACGAGAGGTTTTTAATAGAAAAAAAGAGGATAATTTATTATTCCTCTTTTTCTTGTGGATAAGTGAAATTCCAGGAAGCTCTTAACTCATCCATCTGTTTTAGGATCGATAAGGTTTCTTTATGTGGCAATATATTACTTTCTAGTTTTCCTTGATTGATACAGTCAATAGTTTCTCTTATTTCATATTCAAAACCATTGACTTCATGAGGAAAATGTAGTTCTTTGATTAAGTTGTTGTTTTGATCATAAATGAATGCTTGTTCAGTGTAAAAGAAATTTTTTACATCAATATATCCTTTGGTCCCGGTAATCAATCCTTTGAGGGGTCTGTTTTCTCCTAAGGAGGCATTTAAGATTGCTTGTCCATTTGGGTAAGTAAAAAGGATTTCTTCGGTTAAATCAACACCTGTATGGTGTTTTTTCATTTTTGATGTGATGTTAGAAGGGATACCCATAAATAGATTTGCGAATGTAATTGGATAAATACCTACATCTAGTAATGCTCCTCCACCTAGAGAAGGGTTAAATAATCGATTTTCATCATTTTTGTCAGCTTGGAAGCAAAAATCTGCTTCGACTTTGACGATGTCGCCAATTAAGCCATCTTTCACGAGTTCTTGGAGTCTTTTTATGGTTGGTAAGAACCTTGTCCAAACCGCTTCCATGATAAAGACATTTTGTTTTTTTGCTTTCTCAAAAATCTCTTTGGCTTGATTGTGGTTTAGCGTAAATGATTTTTCACATAAAATATGTTTTTTGTAATCAAGTATTTCTAACATTTGTTCATAGTGAAGACCGTGTGGTGTTGCGATGTAAATTACATCTATTTCTTCATCTTGAAACAGTTCAGTATATGAACCGTAGGCTTTCACAAACCCGTAAGTTTCTTTGTATTGGTTTGCTTTTTCAATTGATCTTGAACCAATTGCGTATAATTTTGCGTCTACATCTGCTTCATTTACTGTGGTGCAAAATGTATTTGCGATATTACCTGCGCCGATGACGCCAAATTTCATCATTGTATCACCTCAGTATTCATTATAGCGTAAAATGTTGGATTTTCATAGAAGTCTATATGCTTTTACAAATGATGAATTATTTTGTACAATGAAGAAGGGAGATGATTAGATGAAGAAAAATACATACGCAACGGATAAACTAATTAGCGAGTTAGGATTTGGTGCTTGGCCTTTAGGTAATACAAGTAGAGGGATCAAGATGTCTTTTGAAGGTGGTGTTTCACTTGTTAGAAAAGCGCTAGATATGGGTGTTACGTTTTTTGATACTGCACCTGGTTATGCACTTGGTGAGAGTGAAGAAATTCTTGGTGAGGCATTAAAAGGTCGCCGCGAAGAAGTTGTGATTAATTCTAAATTTGGACACAATGAGTTTGATGAGATGAATTTTTCGAGTGAAGAGATTGTGCCATCAATCAAACGTAGCTTAAAAAGATTACAAACTGATTACTTGGATTCTATTTTACTCCATAATCCATCAATCGATGTATTAAAAGGAGAAACTGATCATTTTCGTGTATTAAAAAAAGCAAAGGAAGATGGTCTTATTCGTTCTTATGGTGTAAGTATTGATTCCAAAGAAGAGTTACTGGCAGTATTAGAACACGGTGATGTCGAAGTGATTGAGTTGTTGTTTAACATCTTTTTTCAAGACAATCGAGATGTGCTGGATTTGGTCAAAGAAAAAGGAATTTCTTTAATTATTAAAGTACCATTAGATTCAGGATGGTTAACTGGTACTTATCATCATAAAATCACCTTTACTGGTGTAAAATCTAGATGGACAGAAGAAGAACGCATCAGAAGAGAGCATTTGGTGACAGAGTTACGAAATATTGTTGGTGAAGAACGATTGACAAAATATGCGATTGGTTATATTCTTTCACATGACGCAGTGACGACGGTGATTCCAGGTATTCGAACAATTGCTCAATTAGAAGAACATGTCGCAGCTACTACTTATCAAATGCCTAAGGAGCTAAAACGTAAAATAGAAAAATTCTATGATGAAAAGATACGGAAAAATCCATTATCATGGTAATAAGAACCCAACATATGTTGGGTTTTTTAATGGAATCACTGGTTCTAATATAAGATAGAAATTGTATTAGTCTAATGTTTTACATGAAGTGAACACTCCCCCACTTAAT
>DFNN01000062.1 GCA_002376065.1 Caryophanales bacterium UBA3566 | reverse complement strand
AAGATATGAGCACTGCGATGTCTAATGAGCGTTTTATGGCGTTTGTTTTTGGATTGGGACAGTTTGTCTTGAAGATTGTCTATACGATTGTGTATTTTACAGTGTTTCAATTGATTTATCGTATCATTATGTTCTTTGTGCGTATATTGTTTTTCCGTGCAAAAGCAAAAGGACTTGGAAAAGCGAGATTGCCTGGGGCATTTGTTGGTGCTGGTAAAGGTGTGATGAGTGCGTTTGTGACTTTGATTGTACTTGGTGGAATGATGAGTGTCATGGAAAGTTTCTTGGCATTGATTCCGGAAGAAGAAGGAACAAATGGTGGAAATGTTACTGCGAGTGTTGAAGATGCATACTATGTTTATGGCGCTTATGGGGTAGAGCTCGATACTGCTTTGCCTGCTGAGGGTGAACAAGAAGAAGCGTTGTTGATGGCTAGTGAAATGGTGGATGCTTATAATAATAATCTCTTTGTTAGGGGAGCGAGTACGCTTAAGTTTGAGATGGATGGATATCCTAATGAAGTCAGTTTACATATGTATTTGTTTGATAGTGTGATGTCATTTGATTATCAAGACGAAAAAGTAAAATTACGTAAGGAACTTGTGATTTATGCGGATATTGGACGAATATTTTTAACGTCTGAATATGCTACTTCTAGAGACTTATCAGATGTTACTGGTGAGGATGTAAGAGAGGCGTTTCGTGCGTTATCAAATAGTGAATTGTTTACCAGTTTATTACCACTAGGTATTGAACTGGGTAGTGAATATTATGATAAAGAAATTGATTTAGATATTGATGAGCTTTACGCAATAGACTGGCAACATGAAGTGATGCAGCTGGGTGAAGTGGCTGCGGTTGGATTTGATTTGATTAGCAGTGCAGGATTATTAGAAGAAAACCCTTCTTTAGAAACGATTACTTTGTCAGGTGATGATGTTGAGGGACTCTTTGATGAACTTGCGGATTCTGAGTTGGTGACACTCGCAGCTTATGTTGCTTTAGAACCTGTCTTAGAAGGTATGTCAGCCGAAATACAGTCAGTGATTACCGTTCCTGAAGGTTTGGTGTGGGCTGATGAGTTTAGAGCGTTTGGAAGTGTTGCTGGTGCGATATTGAATACTGGTATTACTGTCAGTGATTTACAGTCAGGTGATCCTTCTGTGATATTGGGTAGTTTATCGAGTTTGGATTTAACGGTGTTGTTGGATTCGAAAATTGTTTCACAAGCACTGATTAATGTCTTCTCAAAAGAAGCGACCATTGATGGGTTAGATATGATTACTGTTCCTACGAATGTTGTTTGGGAGGATACATATGATGGTGACATTAGAACTGATGGTGAATTGCGTAATATATTAAATGCAGTGAACGCAATCATGAGTGTCGCTAGTAATTTTGATTTTGATAATTTGACAATACAAGTCATTGCGGATTTTGATGATCCAACGATTGATGCGATTTTTGACAGTCGTGTACTTGTTGCGTCTATTTCGACATTTATGTTAGATATGAGTTTAGGCGATGTATCATTGATTATTCCTGATGATGCACTTGGTACTGAAGGATATATTTTGAAAACTGAGTTGAGTAGTTTGGCGACATCTGCTAGAGTGCTTGTAGGTGAAATGGCATGTGATGATGGAGATACAGTTTGTGAAGCACGTGGGTTCGATGTTGGAAAAGCGTTTAATTTAGAAGAAGAAGTGATTGATACATTACTTTCTTCAATAATTTTAAGTTCTACAATTGGGAATTTGGTCATTGAGAACGGGCAAGATGTATTGACGATACCTAGTGGAGCGTTAACTTCTATTATGGTTGATGGTGTTTCAATGTCTGTTGTTAGTGATGCTGAAATCAAACAAATGTTTATGGCGATTGGTGTGTTTGGATTTGAAGATATTAATAACATCACCTTTGATCCAGCGATTATTCAGTCTCTGAGTGTTGATGGAGATCCTTTAACGCTTGATACAGCGAAGTCACAAGAATTATTTGATTCAATGATTTTACATGCGACATTGTCAACAATTATGATTGAACAAACAGAAGGGTTAGATAGTATTTTGGTTGTTCCTTATTATGATGAAGATAGCAACGTAGTACGTACATATGATGCGGTTGATGATATAGATTACATCGAAATTAGTGAACTGAATGCGATTTTACAGGGATTAATCTCTCTTGATATTACAACGTTTGAAGATGTTAATACCTTGAATGTTGATTCGGTTTTATCGAAATTGAATATTTTACTTGATTCTGCGATATTACATGCGACGCTTTCAAAACAAGCATTAGATTTGGGTGAAGGTGTATTGAGTGTACCTGAGGCAGATGAAGATAGTAATTTAGTTAGAATTACTGTCGGTAGTGGATTACAAGCTACTGAATATATATCAAAAGCTGAAATCAATGCGTTGGTTGGTGCATTAGAGGCGTTAGGTATTTCTAGTGTTACTGCGTATGATGGTAACTTTGATTTGACTGCTTTATCTGATGAAACAGCGCAAGATACCGTATTAGAGAGTGCGAGTATCCATTTAACCATTAGTAATTTATTGCTTGATTTGGGTGATGATGTATTGATTGTGCCAATGTATAAAGAAGCAGGAGAAACACCTGGTAATGAAGTGAGAAAAACAGTTGGTACAACCGAATATGTTGTAAAAGAAGAAATCAAAGCTTTGATCAATGCGTTTGATGCGATGAATTTCTTAGATTTGGATAGTTTTGGTACTTCACTTGATTCAAGTCAATTCTTTACCCAACGTGAAGTATTATTAAGTAGTGCGAGTATTCAAGCAACACTCTCAGACAAATTATTAAATGATACAGCAGGCGCTTTGCTTGTTCCAGATGTCAATGTCAATACGGGTGACCCTATTCGCATCGTGCAAAGTGATGTAACATATGTTGAATTAAGTGAAATATATGCGATTATGGATGCCTTAGAAGAGTTTGGATTGACAGACTTTGCAACACTTGATTTTAATCCAGCTACTGTCTTTAGTGCAGACTTCTCGATTGTTTTAGCAAGTGCGAGCTTACAAGCAACGATATCTGATAATATACTCGCAACTGCGACAGATGAGAGTTCTCCTGGTAGTGCGGTGTTGATTGTACCATCTACTTATCGTGAGAATATATTGATTGATGGCGTAAGTGAAGAACAAATTGAGCAAACGGAATTAAATGCGTTATTAGATTCACTTAGTGTACTAGGTATATCTACATTTAGTGGAGACGTTAGTAGTTCTAGTGTCACTACGATGAGTGATACTGAAATTGATACCATGCTTGCAAGTGCTTCAATGCATGTAACTATTAGTCAAATGTTGAAAGATGCCTTTGGAACTTCTGTTCCAGATTTGGCAAAAGAAACGACATATGGTATTGCACAAGTCGTGATAGCGCAAGAAGTGAAAGACTTTATGAAAGCGACACAGGCGTTTGGTGGAGGAGATTTTACAACAATATCATTTGATATTGGAGGAATCTTAAGTTTGAGTCCTAGTGAACAAGATACGGTATTATCATCTATGACTGTTCGAAATATTTTAACACCTGCCTTAGAAACAACTGCTTTATTAAACGGATATTCAATTACCAATAGTGATTATATGAATAGTGATCCTGCGACATTCTTAACAAAAACTGCGGCGATTGCGATTATCAATAACTAAAAAAAGAGAACCAAAACATTAGTTGTTTTGGTTCTTCTTTATGATATGATAAATGAGTAAGGCGATACTACTAAGAATAGTAGCGACGCCAATTAAAGCCCCTAGAATTGCAAATATTAAGCCGTCCCATCCGTCTGCACTTAGTGCAAATACAAAGATGATGATGGTTAATGTGGCAGTAGAAATGATTGGGACGATACTCATTTTAGGGTTCTTTTTATATAAGAAAATAGTGGTTAAGAATAAAATAGTACTGAGTATAACGATGAGAAATATGAGGTAAAGTTGTTCCATAGAATCATCCTTTCTGAAAACATTATAACATATCATGAAAGATGGTTGATAAATAAGTGCATTTTTAGTATGATTATATTTGCGAGGTGGTTTGATGAACAAAGTAATTATTCTAGTTTCAGGGTTTTTCATGATGCTTGTATTAGGAGCTGTTTATGCATATAGTGTTTTTCGTTTGTCTTTGGAACAAACATTCGCTATTTCTACAACACTCAGTGGTATTCCATATATGGTCTCTTTGTTTTTTTATGCACTCTTTGTGATGTTAACGGGACCCTACTTAAGAAAGTATAAAGTAAGATATGTAGCAGTAGTCGGAACGTTGTTCGTTGTATTTGGATGGATTCTTTCTAGTATTGCATCGTCGATTTTATTTTTCACGCTGAGTTATGGTGTTTTAATTGGGACTGGGGTAGGAATTATGTATGGGATACCACTGTATTTGGTGTCATTATACTTTCCTGATAGAACAGGGTTATATACTGGGTTAGTGTTGCTTGGTTTTGGACTTTCACCACTTTTTTCTGGACCCTTAGGAGAATATTTGATTGAACATGTTGGATTGTTTGATACGTTTTTATATCTTGGGCTTGCTTTTGGTGCTGTGTTGTTTGTATTGGTCTATTTTTCAAAGGAAAAAGAAGGAACGAGTAAAGTCGTGTATAAAGGAAAGACAAAGTTGTTTGAAGAACAACGTTTTTATCTTTTATACGTGTTATATGCTTTGGGGACAATGATTGGCTTAATGATGATTGGCTTGACGTATCAAGTTGGTGTCAATGTCTATATGTTTAGTGCGGCTGAAGCATCTGTTTTTCTTGGTTTATTTGCGATCATGAATGGACTTGGAAGACCACTTTTCGGGTATATAACAGATGTTAAAAAATTCGCTTATTCTGCGATGCTTGTCAACGCGCTTGTATTGGTTGCGGCTATTTTTGGACTTATGTTTGATGCAGGGTTTATGTATGTCATATTATTTTCAGTATTTTGGTTGAGTCTTGGTGCTTGGCTGAGTATTGCACCTACGGTGACAAAAATGTATTTTGGCAAAGAGGAATACACAAGCAATTATGGAATCATATTTACTGCTTATGGTGTAGGGGCGATCTTAGGAACAACGCTCAGTGGAATACTGTTTGATTTCTTTGGGGGAATAAAAGGTGTATATGTGTTGGTCGCAGTAGTGGCTACAATCTCGATTGTGATTATAAAAACGCAAAGAAAAAAGCTGTCAAATGACAGCTTACATTGATTTTGCTTCTTGAATAGAAACGCGCTTACCATAAAATTTAAATGGTTCCATCGCATTGTATACAAAATGTGAATGCTTTTCTTCAACACTGAAGAAGGCATTTTTACTATTGATCGTGATGTCTTTAATGTTTTTATTGTGAATGGTTGTTTTGTCATTGATCAGGTTAGCAAAACTTTTTTTGGTTAAACCAATACTTTTCCCGATATTGATATGAAATCTTGTGCGGGCACTACTTGATTTTTTTGATTGTTTCGACTGTTTTGTTTCCAAGTTGATATCACTTTTACTAATCTTTGGTTGATTTTGTGAAAGCAATGCGGCAACAATATCAGTTGGATCAAAGACTTGTAGTAAGTCTTTGGCCGTATCACGGAAAGATTGATGATCATTTGATGTAATTGTTTTATGTAAATCAACTTGTAATTTAGTCGCTTGTAATTGTTCCAACTCTTGAGGGGTTGGAATATTTTTCTTTTTAATAGGTGTTTTGATGAATTTTTCAAGTTGTTTGACTTTGCTTTCTTCTTTCGGTGTCACAAGGGTAAAACTATATCCTGTTTTACTTGCTCTACCAGTACGACCAATACGGTGAATATAAAAATCATATTTTTGTGGCAAATCGTAATTGAAAACAGCGTCGATTTCTTTGATGTCAAGTCCACGTGCCGCAACGTCTGTTCCAACTAAGAAATGGATATCTCTTTGGTGGAATTTACGAATTGTATTGGTACGTTCAGCTTGGGCTAAATCACCATGAATTTTGCCGACAGCGTAATGTTTGCTTAGTTCTTCAGCTACATCATCGACCATTCTTTTGGTGTTACAAAAAACAAGCGCACTTGTAAGTTGGTGACGTTCAATTAAACGAATCATCGCATCAAGTTTGTGTTTGTTTTGTACAGTGTAATAATATTGTGTGATGTTTTCTGATGTTTTTTGACTAGTTTCAATTTGAATATGCGTCGGATTGTTCATATATTTTTTCGCAAGGTTCTTTACTGCAGTTGGCATCGTTGCGCTAAACATTAATGTTTGGCGAGCTTGATTGGTTTGTTTTAAGATTTCTTCAATATCTTCTTTGAACCCCATTTTTAACATTTCATCTGCTTCATCTAGGACTAGGTGATTGATTTGTTTTACATTCACTGCTTTACGTTTTAGGAAGTCGATTAATCTCCCAGGTGTAGCGATGATGATTTGTGGGTTTCTTTTTAATCCTTTTAGTTGGGCTCCAATAGAAGCACCACCATAGACAGTAAGTGTACGTAAGTTAGGGATAAATTCTCCAATTTCTTTGGTTGCTGCTTCTAATTGAAGTGCAAGCTCTCTAGTTGGACAAACAAACAATGTTTGTACATCTTTGTTCGATGTATCAATTGTTTCAAGGATTGGGATGACAAATGCAGCGGTTTTACCTGTTCCGGTTGCTGATTCACCGATCATATCCTTCTTATCTCTAATCATTGGGATAATTTGATTTTGAATTGGAGTGAGTGTTTCAAACCCCATTTTTTTAATAGCTTTTTGAATCATTGGATTAATGTTATTCATACATGTTCCTTTCTTTATACAAAACAATTTATTGTATCACATATCGTCAATAAGTAAAGAACTTTTGCAATATAAATCATGAATACGTATTCATTGACTTCAAGTGGATTTATTTTTCAAAGTTTTTCATAGTAAACAATAAAATTATGAAAAATTATGAAAAACTTTGACAAAGTTAGAAAACTTTGATAAAATATATTTATGTTAAATGAAAGCGTTTCTGAGGTGGTCATATGCAAAAAAGTAAAAGATTGGCTTTATTAAAACAATATATAGAAGAAACCAAAGATGTGAAAATCAAAGAGTTAAGTGATTTGATCAATGTCAGCGAGTCGACTGTCAGAAGAGATATAAAAGACTTGGTCAAAGAAGGTTTTGTCAAAGAATATTATGGTAGTGTTGTCTATTTAGAGAAAAACCAATCAGATACATGGATTGATGAACGTTTGATGAGTAATATTGACGAAAAGAATCACATTGGGATGCTTGCTGCTTCAAAAATTGAAGATGGAGATTTTGTGTATATAGATGCTGGAACAACGACGTTCCATATGATCAAAAATATTACCGCGAAAAATATTACTGTGGTCACAAATGGTATCAATGTTGCTTCTGAACTGACGAAATATAATATTGATACTTATATGCTTGCTGGTAAGTTGAAAGCAACTACATTGGCGGTGATTGGAGAAGAAGCTATTGTCCAAATCATGCAATATCATTTTGATGCTTGCTTTATTGGGGCAAATGGAGTGACAAAAGCTGGGTATAATACACCTGACATCAAAGAAGGTTTGGTGAAAAAAACAGTGATTAATCATAGTAGAAAGAAATATATTTTGGCTGATTCGAGTAAAGAACATGTTGAGACAGCGTTTCTATTTGCGAAGCGAGATGAATGTCAGTGGATCAGTGAACTATAAGAAAGAAGGGATGAGATGATTTATACATGTACAATGAATCCTGCAATTGATTATCGAATGGAATTTAATGATGTTGTGCTTGGTGAGTTGAACCGAACGACTTATAATAAATTTTCTGCTGGTGGAAAAGGTGTCAATGTATCGATTGTTCTTTCTAATTTAGGAAGTAAAACGATTGCTTTAGGATTTATGGGTGGTTTTACTGGTGTATTCTTAGAAGATTATTTGTTAAATACATATCAACTACCTTCAAGATTTACAAAAATCAAAGATACTACTAGAATCAATGTGAAATTAAGTGAGAATAGTCGTGAAACTGAATTAAATGCAAAAGCACCAAATGTGACAAAGGAAGAATTTGATCAACTATTATCAAGTTTACGAAACTTAGCAAAAGATGATGTATTGGTGCTTGCTGGCAGTACAGTGAAACTTGAAGAGAAACCGTATGATGTGATTGCGAAACTTTGTTATGATCAACATGTACCTTTTGTGCTTGATGTTGAAAAAGAGGCAATGATTAGTGCATTGAAATATCAGCCATTGCTGATCAAACCGAATTTGTTTGAGTTGGAAACGATTTTTAATGTCAGTATTAAAGATGGGGAAACATTGATTAAATATGCCAAAGAATTGCTAAAAAAAGGTGCGCAAAACATCATCGTATCACTTGGTAAAGATGGTAGTTATTTTATCAATAAAGAGATTGTTTACCGTGCACTTCCAATCAAGGGAAATGCGAAAAATCCAGTCGGTGCTGGAGATAGTATGGTGGCAGGTTTCTTACATGAATATGAGCAAAGTAATGATTTAAAAGAAGCATACATTACTGCGGTCGCAGCTGGTACGGCTAGTGCATTTAGTTATGAACTTGCGACCAAAGAAGAGATAGATAAAATTAGAAAAAAATTAGAAATCATTGAGGTGAGAGAATGAAAATCACAGAGTTAATGACAGAAGATATTATGTGCTTAGAATTAACATCAAAGACAAAAAAAGAAGTGATCAAAGAATTATCACAATTGTTATTTGATGCGGATAAGATTAGTGACTTAGACAAATTTGTCACAGAAATTGAAACACGTGAAGCGTTAAGTACCACTGGAGTTGGTTATGGAATTGCGATTCCACATGCGAAAACAAAATTCGTTAAAACCCCTGCACTTGCATTTGGAAAAAGTAAAGAAGGAATTGATTATGATTCAATGGATGGTGAAAATGCCCATGTCTTCTTTATGATTGCTGCACCGGCAGATGGTGCAAATTTACATCTTCAAACACTTGCGAAGTTATCTCGCAAGTTGATTGATGAACAGTTTAGAAATGATTTACTAGAAGCGTCAGATGCAAAAGAAGTTTTAAAAGTTTTATCAAAAATTGATAAGGAGGAAAAGTAATGGCAAAAATTGTTGGAGTTACATCTTGCCCTACGGGAATTGCACATACTTATATGGCTGCAGAAGCTCTTGAGAAAGCAGCGAAAAAAGCTGGTGCAAAAGCAAAAATTGAGACCAATGGATCAATTGGTGTCGAAAACAAATTAAGTACCAAAGACATTGAAGAAGCCGACGCGGTGATTATTGCGGCTGATGCACGTGTTGATATGGCAAGATTTGATGGAAAGCCATTGAAAGAAGTTAGTGTTTCTCATGCAATCAAAAATGCAAAAGCATTGGTTGATGAAGCACTTGCTGGGAATTTTACGATATACTCTAAAAAATAAAAATATAGATAGGAGAGAGTAGTACATGAAAAATAACAGTATTTATCGTCACATTATGAGTGGAGTTTCACACATGATTCCGTTTGTTGTAGCAGGTGGAATTATGATTGCTTTGGCATTCTTGCTTGATGCTGGAAATGCTGGGGCTAGCGATTATGGTTGGGGGAACCCAGTTGCTGCTTGGTTTGGAGATACCGGAAAAGTAGCATTTGGATTTATGTTGCCAATCTTAGCTGGATACATTGCGTATTCAATTGCTGATCGTCCTGGGTTTGTTCCTGGGTTTGTTGGTGGAGCACTTGCTGCTAGCGGTGGTAGTGGATTCTTAGGTGCTTTATTGATTGGGTTTGTTGCTGGGTACATCATTGTGTTATTGAAAAAATTAACCAGTGGTCTTCCTAGAAGTATGAACGGAATCAAACCTGTATTATTGTTCCCATTATTTGGTGTCATCTTAACAGCGTTAGCGATGATTCCTATTGATTTGGTTGTGACACCAATTAGTGAAGGGTTACAAAATGGGTTAACAAACCTTAGTGGAACAAGCGCAATCTTGGTTGGACTTATTGCTGGTGGAATGATGGCTGTTGATATGGGTGGACCTGTCAATAAAGCTGCATACGTTGTTGGTACTGCAACACTTGTTGGTGGAGCATCTACAACATTGATGGCTGCCGTTATGGCTGGAGGAATGACACCTCCGCTTGGTATTGCATTGGCGACTGTACTCTTTAAAAACAAATACAATGAGCAGCAAATCGAAGCTGGGAAAACCAACTGGATTATGGGTGCAAGTTTTATCACTGAAGGAGCAATTCCATTTGCTGCTGCGAATCCAAAAGCAGTGATTCCATCAATCATTGCTGGTAGTGCACTTGCTGGGGCAATCGTAGGAATATTTGGCGTAGCATCCCCTGCACCTCATGGTGGATTATTTGTGATTCCTGTTATGACTGGATGGGTTTGGTTCATCGTAGCACTTGCTGCCGGAACAGTGTTAACAGCGTTCTTATTAAAAATCTTACTTCCTGATGCTAGTGAAGAATTGGAAGAAGAAACAGCATAAATGATTCAAACAACATATACTGTCAAATCTAAAGATGGCTTGCATGCAAGACCTGCGTCTTTATTAACAAAACTTGCGAGTGAGTTTGATGGTGAGGTAGATTTGGGTTATAAGGATAAAACCGTCACAATGAAATCAATTATGGCAGTGATGTCACTTGGAATTCCACATAATGCAACCTTTACCATCACGGTTGATGGTGATGGAGAAAATGCGCATAAGGAAAAGTTAGAATCGTTGCTGAGAGAACACGAAATCATTTGATCAAAAACCCTGCTGTAATATGCAGGGTTTTCTCATGAAAAAAATAGTCTTATCGTACCTTTGAATAGACTTTATCTTATTTTTATGATAAACTATATAAGAAAATGATTTAGAAAAGGAGAAGTACTATGAAGATTGAAAAAAGAACTGAAAAAGCAAAAGACCTTCGCGAAGATAAAATTGTTCCTGGTGTGATTTACGGAAAAGGAATTGAATCTACACCAATTCAAGTAAGTGAAGTTGATTTTATTTCTATGTTCCGTCAATATGGACATACGATGACGTTTGATATTAAAATTGGACGTAAAAAACATATCGTTTATATTAAAGATTTACAAAGAGATAAAATCAAATATAATCAAGTATTACATTTTGATTTACAAAAAGTATCTGAAACAGATACCATTACTGCAGATATTCCAGTACATGTCATCAATGATGAAAAAATCAAACAAAGAGGACAAATTGTACAACTTTATATTGATTCACTAGAAACTGAATATCCAGTTGGTAAAGGGATTTCAAGATTTGATGTTAGTGTTGAAGGGTTAGAACTTGATGATAGTTTATATGTCAAAGACATTGAACTACCTGAAGGATTCATTTTACATGAAGATCTTGAAGAAACATTATTATCAGTATCATATCCAACAATCATGGCTGAAGAAACTGATGAAGAAGAAGTAGATCCTTCTGAAGTAGAAGCAATCAATCAATCAGCGGATGATGAAGACGAAGAATAAGAATACTTTATAAATAAAATGGTGAACTCTTTTGAGTTCACCATTTTTATGTTTTATGCGAAATAACTAATTTTACCTGTTGTAAATAAACTAAACAAATCAATAATCCAAAGAATTGCCCATCCAACTACAATCCAGATGATTCCCGCGATCAATTTTCCTTTGGCAATACGATAAATACCCCAAACAATTCCATCAAATCCTGGTAGTGCAAAAATGACTTTGACGATAAAAGGTAATCCATCTAAAAATTTTACAATGTCGTTCATAAAACCCTCCTTTATTTGATACTTAATTATATCATTTATTCATATATTTGTCATATAATATTGGTTTTTTAGGATTATGGTGTTATTTCTATTGATATTCTACTATAATATAGATAGAGGTGATTGAGTTGAACAAAGTTGTGACCACTTTAGAAATGCGTAAAATGGAAAAGCAAACATTTGAGGAACAAAATATTACTCCTTTTGATCTTATGATGAAGGTTGGTCAAACAATGTACAAAAGATACAAAAAAGACCTTAATCTAGATAATATGATCATTTTATGTGGTGTAGGAAATAATGGTGGAGACGCACTTGTTTTAGGTGAACAAGCCTTTTTGGATGGAAAGCAAGTAGAAACTTATATCATAGGTGAAAATCATCATCAATCAAAAGAATCACTTGCGATGAGCAAACGATATGAAGAAAAAGGAATGTTGCTTACTTATATTCATACGTTAGAGGAACTAAAGAAAAATATAGGATCAATAGATGATATAAATATCATTGTTGATGGACTTTTAGGGATTGGGTTAGATCGAGAAGTAGATGGAGTTTATGCAGAAATTATCAACTGGATTAATACGCTCAACAAAAAGGTTTTATCGATTGATCTTCCAAGTGGTCTACATGCAGACACAGGGAAAATTATGGGTGTTTCAGTCAACGCAACTTATACCTATACTGTCGAAGCAATCAAGCAAGGATTATTATTAGAAGACGCGATGGATGTTGTTGGAGAAATCCATGTGATTCATGTAGATATGGCGAATATTATCAATGAAAAATATTATGTAAATTCTTTTATGTCACCACCAAAAAGAAGTCATAATTCTCATAAGTATCATTATAAGAATGTTCTTACAATCGGTGGGCAACCAGGTGTGATGGGTGCAATTACAATGGCTGGTTACAGCGCGCTTGTTAGTGGAGCCGGTCTTAGTACCGTTGCGACCAATGTAAATAATGAAGATAATATGATCCAGGCTTATCCAGAATTGATGTATGAAGTATTTTCTACAAAGGAAGAGTTGAAAAACATCCTCTATAAAAAAGACGCTATTTTGTTTGGTCTAGGTATGAGAAAAATCACTGCATTTGAAGAAATGGTTTTTGATGAAATCACAAATACAGAACTACCTCTTATATTAGATGCATCAGGGATGTTGTTGTTAAAACAAAAAACCAATATTCAAAACAAACGTGTAATCATTACACCTCATTATGGTGAATTTGCTAAATTGATGGACATATCTGTTGTAGAACTGAAAAAAGATTTGGTCAAATATGTCAAACAATGTATTGTAGAATATGGTTGTGAAATCGTCTTAAAAGGACCATCGACTATTTATGCAACCAAAGAAAACATGATTTATTTAAACCAAGGTACACCAGCACTTGCAAAAGCAGGTAGTGGAGATGTACTCGCAGGAATATTGCTCACTTACCTTGCACGTAATTTTGATATCCAGCAAGGCATTTTACTTCATATGTTGGCTGCGCAAAGAGCAAGCAAAGAAAAACATATAGAATCTGTTTTAGCAAGTGATATCATCATGAATATACCAATTATCTACAGTCAATATGATGAGGAGGAAATAAGATGAGTACAGTATTTCACTATGAAGAAAAAGTTGTTATTAAACGTTCTAGAAATGTTGTCGTCGATGAATTTTTGAATTATGAAGGAATGAAAGAATGGCAACCAACACTTGAATCAGTCAAGTTGTTAAATGGAAAATGGAAAGAAGAAAATCATCAAGTACATTTGACTTATATTACGAAAAACGGTGAGAAAATGACGATGGAAGAATCCATCGAGTCAATATCTTTACCACATAAAATCATCAATACGTACCGATTGGGAACGACCTTCAATCGCAATGTTTCTTATTTTGAAAGCTTTGGCGCAGACACTATGTGGACAATGGAAGTAGAGTTTCACTTTGAAAGTGAACCACCCACTTCACAACTGTCTTTTGAGCGTCAAACAAGACAAAGTATGAAAGCATTTAAACAACACGTTGAAGATTTATAACATATTGGAGGAGTACCCAAGAGGCTGAAGGGGCCAGCTTGGAAAGCTGGTAGGTCGATGATTCGGCGCAGGGGTTCAAAACCCCTCTCCTCCGCCATCAGTACTATTTAAGTTTATTCCTATTCAAAAAACAGGGTTAACGCCTTTGTTTAGCGAATTATAGGAATAGGCTTTTTTTATTTTCTAGTGGTAAACTAACTTTTCGGACAGTATTTTGGACAATTTTAATTGGACAAAGCGTTCTGGGATTTGAGGGGATTTAGAATTTGCTGTTTTTGCCAAAAACCATGGAGTTGAGGGGATTTAAACTCAACACCCTAAATAATGATTTAAGACCGCCATTAAGCGGTCTTTATTTTTTTGAGTATATAATTTTGTCCTAATATAAGTCGATTTGACTGTCCAATTTGCGTTCCGTTTTTCTTATCAAGTAACTCGTTTTAATTATTGGAAAGCTGGAATATTGATCAAAAAACGAAGAATATACTTTTATAAAGAAATGTAGAAAATGTATAATTTTATTCTCATTTAAATTAATTTATAGTATAATTAAGAAAAGAGAGAGTTGTGGGTTGCTTTTTTATTGGCTTAATAAAGCGAAAAAAAAGAGTTCAAATCCCCTCAACTCCACCAGTTTTCAAGAAGGTAAGGTTTCTTTCGCATATAAAAGATTTCTAGGTTATAAGAAGGAAGACGATAAGATTGTGATTGATGAAGATCAAGCAGTCATTGTTAGAATGATTTATCGGATGTTTCTGGTAGAAGGAAAAACACCTACTGGTATAGCAAGATATCTAAAATTGAAATCCATAAAAACACCTAGTGGCAAATCGACAAATTGGACTAAGAACACAGTCACATCGATTCTAACCAATGAGAAATACAAAGGTGATGCTTTACTCCAAAAAACTTATACTGTTAATTACTTAGAACATACTACAGCAGTGAATACTGGGCAAATACCACAGTACTATGTAGAAAACAATCACCCTGCTATAATAGATAGAGATACATGGGAACAAGTGCAGGTTGAAATGGAAAGACGGAATAAACTAGGTGCCCATTATTCATCATCGGATATATTTGCATCAAAGTTAATTTGTGAAGACTGTGGTAGTTTCTATGGTAAAAAGAAGTGGCACACTAATACGAAATATGAACGTTTTATCTATCAATGCAACAGATATTCATGACGTAAGCTCAACTCGCTTGGGGGTCGCTTAATCCACTCATAATAACCACCACGTGATACCTTAAGAACTTTGCATAATAAGCGAACATTATATTGGCGTTTGTGTTTGTGGATAAAAGAGAATCTTATTTCTTTTTTTGCTTCACAAACGCCTCGAACTTTTTTAAAATTTCATTCTCTTCTTTGAGTCTTTTATTCTCTTGTTCTAAGGCGTATAGTTTAGCCTTATCTGGTAATCGTTTCCCACGACCTGAAAAAGCTTTGTTTTTGTAACGTTTATATTCAGCTACCCATCTTGAGATGATTGGCCTTGAGATGCCGTATTCATTTGCGACCTGACTTACTGATGTATCCTCGCTAATGATGTCCTTAGCTACTTTCACCTTAAACGCTTTATCATATGTCTTTCTCATAATAACTCCTAATGGTAACTTAGTTTAGTGTTAAGTTTATTGTATCATGTCCCGAAATTCTCACTTAATGTGTCCACTGAAGATTTGTCAAACATCTC
>DFNN01000063.1:6105-8094 GCA_002376065.1 Caryophanales bacterium UBA3566 | reverse complement strand
ACTTTATTCATCCCTTTGTTTGAGATATCATAATTTGTATGCATCACATAAAGTGACACATCATGTTTCAATAAACGTTCAATCATTTGCCCACTTTGTTCATCAGTACGGACATTTACTATCGGATGAAAAATCATTGGATGATGCGCAACAATCATATTTGCGCCCATCATAATCGCTTCATTGATGACTTCTAAGGTGACATCAAGTGTCACCAATACTTTTTTGACTGTTTGTGTTGGTTTACCAACTTGCAAACCAACATTGTCCCATTCATACGCCAATATCTCAGGAAAATCTTGTTCTAAATAATCAATGATGTCCTTCACAATCATTATAACACGCTCCTTAACTCGGCAATTTTCGCGTCAATCTCACGTTGTTGTTCTTTTGTTGTGACTAGTGGCATAATTTTTTCATATTTGACGATTTCTTTTTCCACTCTTATGAGAAAGAAATGTGGTTTTAAGGTTAAATTGATTGGTCCATATTCTATTTCTAAGTCAGTATACTCTTTTACACCGCGTTCTAATACAAGCAAATCATAGATTCGTTTGTTTTCTTCAAACACAAGCTCATCTAATATATAAAAACCTATCTCATGTAAAATCCCGCGTATTCTTGATGCCTCATTGTTGGGTTGTAACACCAATCTTTTGACGTTTTTTAAATCTCCATCTAGTAAAATATCTTTGATGACACGTCCACCTAGTCCATTGATGGTGATGACATCGACATCTTCATCAATGTCTTTGATGCCTTCACTATAAATTACTTGGATTTTATCTTGTAAATTGGTTTTTTCTACATTTTTTTTCGCAATATCATAAGGTCCTTCTTTATTATCAATCGCTAAGGCACTATACACATACCCTTCTTTTACGGCCATAATTGGTAAAAATGCGTGGTCTGTACCAATATCTGCGAGCTTTTGAAATCCTCTAGTAAACTGCAGACACGTATGCAATCTTTTTGATAAGGGCATTATTTACCACTCATAAAATCTTTGAGTTTTTTACTACGAGATGGATGACGAAGTTTGCGGAGTGCTTTCGCTTCAATTTGACGAATACGCTCTCTTGTGACACCAAACTCACGACCAACTTCTTCTAAGGTACGGCTGCGTCCATCTAATAATCCAAAACGCATACGGAGTACTTTCTCCTCACGATCTGTCAGTGTTTCTAAGACTTGATCAAGTTCACGTTTCAACATCTCTTTTGAAGTAAATTCCATTGGGGTTAGTGTATCTGGATCTGGAATAAAATCACCCAAAGAAGAATCTTCTTCTTCACCGACTGGTGACTCTAATGAAATGGGTTCTTGTGCAACTTTTTGAATGATTTGCACTTTCTCAACACCAATACCCATACGTTCAGCAACTTCTTCTGGATGTGGTTCACGTTTCAATTCTTGAATCAATTGACGTTGCGTACGGACAAGTTTATTGATTGTTTCCACCATATGGACAGGAATACGGATTGTACGTGCTTGATCAGCAATCGCTCTTGTGATTGCTTGACGAATCCACCAAGTAGCGTATGTTGAAAATTTGAACCCTTTTGTATGATCAAATTTACCAACCGCTTTAATAAGACCCATATTTCCTTCTTGAATCAAATCAAGAAATTGCATTCCTCTACCAACATAACGTTTCGCGATACTAACAACCAAACGCAAGTTCGCTTCGACAAGTTTATTCTTTGCGAGTTCTCCTTTAAACATAAGTTTTTCAACTTCTAGTTTATATTCAGGAGAAACATCTTCACCAGTAATCAAAAATTCATCGTATTGTTCTTTCGCAAGTTTTGCGTTTGCGATATCTTTGGCAAGCGTAATTTCTTCATCACCTTGTAATAAATCGACGCGCCCGATTTCTTTTAAATACATACGAACCGGGTCATCTACTTTGATCGAGATTTGGTTTTCGAATGATTTATCATGCAGCAATTCTTCTTCAATATCTTTCGTAAAATCCAAATCAAGCAT
>DFNN01000063.1:2744-5707 GCA_002376065.1 Caryophanales bacterium UBA3566 | reverse complement strand
TCATCGTCATCATCAACAGGAAACTTCGGAACTTTGTACGTCACCATTTCTTCTTCACTTACAACGTCTACTTGACGTTTTTCAAGTTCTGCGATGACCTCATCAAATTCATCTGTTTCATCACTCACATATTTTAAAATTTCTTTGATTGTTAAATACCCTTTTGCTTTACTAGTTGCGACCAACTCTTCAATAATTTTATCTTTATCCATGTTTGACCTCCTTAATGGTTTTGTCACGAATATTCGCATACTTTATCTTTTCTTCCACGGTGTCCGCTGTTTGGATCTTTTCTTCTAAATCTTTTATCTTAGTTAAATAATGTACATATTCTTCAATGGTATGAACATAATCTATGTATTCCGCTTCTGTTAACTCTTCGTATTTATTATACACTTTTTCTTGAAAGAATACTTGTTGTTGTTCGTTTAATAACGGCATTAACTCATTGACAGTAATACGTCTTGTGATATCTTCATCATATAATTCATAATGTTTGTCTTCAATCAACATTTTAATATCACGGACAACCGGATCAATGAAAAATAGTTCATCAAACTTATTGTTGTAGCTAATAAAATATTTACGATCAAGCAAAAAATAGTTCAATAGTTTTCGTTCTGCAATCGCATATTTTGAATCAATGGGAATCACAGCACGCATCGTTTTCGATGCTTGTTTGATAAAACGTTTTGTGTATTGCTCAAAATCTTGTTTGACACTTTCTAAAGAAACATCGATATCTTTTGATAATTTACTAAGATATCGCTCAATGACTGTATTTGAGGTATTCTTGATCAAATCGAAGACAACTTTTTTAAATCCCTCTATATCCATCAATTTCGTTGAATCAATCGTTTTTAATTGTCTTAAGTACTGAAACTCAAGTGGATCAATCCATTTGTTTAAAGCAAATTCTTGTAGTGCATCTGGTGAATACTTGTGTAAGTAATCGTCAGGATCAAGTTTGTCTGGTAATAAAATAATCTTTACTTGCATTCCTGCTTGATGAAACAGTTCAATTGCGCGCGCAGTAGCGTCTAACCCTGCATTATCACCATCATATGCAATATAGACTTCATTGGTATAACGTTTTAACTTTCTGACTTGGTCATTTGTTAAAGAAGTTCCCATTGAAGCGACTGCTTCCTGCATATTTGCTTTATAAAACGCAATGACATCCATATATCCTTCAGTTAAGATGACGCGTTTATGTTTTTTGATATGAAATAAGGCATTTTGCATATTATAGAGTGTAGAAGATTTTGTAAATACATCTGTTTGAGGACTATTGATGTATTTTGGTCCTTCTTCATCTTTGTATAATCGTCCGGAAAAAGCGACGACACGATTTTCTTCATCAATGATTGGGAATATGATGCGGCTTCGAAACAAATCGTAAAACGTTTCTTGTTTCGAACGCTTGATGAGTCCTAAGTTATGTAAATCAACTGCGACATGTCCTTTATCAATTAACGTATTGTATAGCGTATCGTATTCTTCTGGGGCAAGCCCGATATGAAACTCAGCAATCAACTCATCAGTGATGCCTCGATCATGAAGATATTTGCGTGCTTCTTTACCAGAAACCGTGTTTTTTAAGAAAAATTCATAAAACTGCATCGCATCCTGATTGATTTGATACAAGTGCTTGTTTGGATCTTCTTTTTTATATCCTTCAAAATCAACAGTCATATGTGCTCTTTTGGCAAGTGATTCTAAGGCTTCTACATAAGACAAATTTTCGGTTTTTTGTAAAAATGTTGCCGCATTACCCTTTTCACCACAAGAAAAACAATTATAGATTTTCATGTTAGGTTCTACTGAGAATGACGGTGTTTTTTCTTGATGAAATGGGCACAAACCAAAATAACTCTTTCCTTTTTTAGAAAGAGATACTTTCTCACCGATGACATCAACAATATCGGTTTTGGCTAAAATTTCTTCAATAACCTCTTCTTTGATCCTAGGCATATTGTTTCCCCTTAATAGTGGAGTTTGTTTTGTAAGTACGGAATCAGTTCCTCTTTCGTTAAAATGATTTGTTCCATACTGTCACGATCACGTAAGGTAAACTTATTGTCCGCAACACCATCATCATCAATCGTTAATACGAATGGTGTTCCAATCGCATCTTGACGACGATATCTTCGTCCTATTTTACCAGCATCATCATAGGTAACACTAAAGTACTTACTTAAAAAAGCAAACATTTCTTCAGCTTTTTCTTTATGATACTTTTTGATCAGTGGTAGGATGGCGACTTTGTAAGGTGCCAAAAAGGCAGGCAACTTTAAATTGATGCGTTCTTCATTATTGTCCAAAGTTTCATCGTGATAAGCTGAATATAAAATCGCCAAAAATAGACGTTCAACTCCTAAAGAAGGTTCAATCACATAAGGAAGATATTTTTCGTTTGTTTCAGGATCCAAATATTCTAAACTTTGTTCAGAATGGATTTGATGTTGTTTCAAATCATAATCAGTACGTGAAGCAATACCCCATAACTCATCAAATCCCCAAGGGAATTTAAATTCGATATCCGTTGTGGCATTGGAATAGTGTGAGAGTTGTTCCTTATCATGATCACGCAGACGAATGTCTTCACGTGGCAATCCTAAGAGGGTTAAAAAATTGGTGCTTTTTTCTTTATAATAGTCAAACCATCCAAATTCAGTTGATGGTTTACAAAAAAATTCAAGTTCCATTTGTTCAAATTCACGGGTTCTAAAAATAAAGTTTCCTGGGGTAATTTCATTACGGAAACTTTTTCCAATTTGGCCAATTCCAAAAGGAACTTTCTTACGCATTGCACGTTGTACATGTTTAAAATCAAGAAAAATACCTTGTGCCGTTTCTGGACGTAAGTATAAATCACTTTTTCCTTCTTCTGTGACACCTTGTGATGTTTGAAACATCAAATTGAACTCACGAATTTCTGTATAATCAAGTGCACCACATAC
>DFNN01000063.1:0-2335 GCA_002376065.1 Caryophanales bacterium UBA3566 | reverse complement strand
GTAGAGTCAAAATCCTCAATCAATTTATCTGCACGATGACGAGCATGACATTGTTTACAATCAGTTAAAGGATCGGCAAATCCACCAATATGTCCACTTGCCTCCCATGTTTTTGGATTGAGTAAAATCGAACTATCTAGTCCGACATTGGTTGATTCTTCTTGAATAAATTTTTTCCACCAAGCATCCTTGATGTTTTTTTTGAGTTCTGCCCCTAGTGGTCCATAGTCCCACGTATTGGCCAACCCTCCATATATTTCACTACCTTGGAAGACAAACCCATAATTCTTTGCGTAGTTTACGAGTTCTTCCATTGTTATTTTGCTCATAATGTTTCCTCCCTGCGAGTATATTTGGACATAATTATGCAGTTTATATTATACCATAGTTTCTCAAAATGTCATCTTACTCCATCGTTTTTTTCGATTTGTTTGATGATTTTTAAGGATTTTGTTTTGTATCCGACAAATTCATCATATAGTAGTTCAATGATTAAGCGTAATTTGTTCTTTGTTTTTTGCGCAACGATTGGCAATGCATCTTTGTTGATATCGATATAATATAGCATATGTAAGAGTTTCGTTTCTTCTGTATTTCCATCAACATCTTGTCCATTGATGTGGTCCATACAAGTGACACCACCACTGCTTGGGTGAAAAAACAACTGATCATTTTTCCCACACACAAGACATTGTTTAAACTGTAATCCATATCCGATAAAATGCAGCAACTTTAATTCAAAAATCATCGAAACAATTGACGGATCTTCCGTTTTCATCAAAAGAAACATACGATCTAAAAAAGACATCATCTTTTGGTGATCATCTTCTTCATGTACAACACCATAAAGTAACTCTAACATATGTGATGCATAAGTATAACTTAAGAGTTCATCTTTGATTGCTTGATAATCATCAAGCAATTCAACATCTTTCACGCTTGGCAACTTTCCACTCGTAAACACGACATCTAGTTTAGTAAGTGGCTGTAATAGATAACGCGTTCTTGATGTCATTTTCTTTGTTTGATAAGCAATCGCGCTTTTGATTCCCTCGGTAGTATAAAAATACACAAGTTTGTGTGCATCTTTATAATCTAGGGTTTTTAAAACAAACGCGTTCATTACTCAACATCTTTCTCGTAACCAAAGTTTTTCAAATGAAAATCTTTGTTACGCCAATCCTTAATGACTTTCACATGCAAATCTAAAAAGACTTTTGTCCCAAGCAAATCAAGAATATCTTTACGTGCTAAGGTACCAATTTGTTTGATCATTGAACCACCTTTACCAATGATGATGCCCTTTTGGCTATCGCGTTCTACGATAATAGATGCGTGAATATTGAGTAAATTGTCGACGTTTTCGTCTGCCTCTATATGATCTACTGTGCACATCACACTGTGAGGGATTTCTTCACGAGTAAGTCGCAATACTTTTTCACGAATGAGTTCTGAAACAATGAATTTTTCTGGATGATCGGTTATTTGATCATCAGGATAATATTTTGGTCCTTCATCTAAGATCAGTTTGATGTCTTCAAGGAGTTTTTCTGTATGATCTCCACGTAAAGCGGAAATACTAAAAATACCATCAAACTGATAAACCGCTTTGTATCGATCAACCAATCCTTTTAAACGCACGACATCTTCAATTAAGTCTGCTTTGTTTAATATTAGGAAGACTGGTACTTTGACATTCTTTAAGGCTTCGAGTAAATACGTATCCGCAATGCTAAAATTTTCAGTACTGTCAACCATCAACATCACCAAATCGACCGCACCGATTGTACGGAGTGCTTCTTTGGTCATGAATTCACCCAATTTATGTTTTGGTTTATGAATTCCTGGTGTATCAATGAAGACAATTTGGGCATCCTCATCAGTAAAAATACCAGAAATATTATTTCTGGTTGTTTGAGGTTTATCACTTGTAATTGTGATTTTCTTTCCGAGTACTTTGTTTAAAAAGGTTGATTTGCCGACATTTGGACGACCAATGATTGTTACAAATCCACTTTTAAACATTATAAATCATTCTCCGTAAAAGCAAACGGTAATAACTCTTTGTTCAAGATTGTTTTGATTTCACCTTTGCTGTTTGCCAAATGAATTTTTGCGTCTTCAGGCATCAATTCACGCATGACTTGACGGCATGCGCCACATGGTGAAATAAAATCTTCTTGTTTTGTGGTGATCAACATTTCTTCAATATCGTCTTTTCGATACCCTTTTGTATAGGCAGTGAAAAGCGCAGTACGTTCTGCACAATTGGTTAATCCAAATGATGCATTTTCGACATTGATTCCTGTAATAACTTCACCGTTTTTCAGTTTGA
>DFNN01000051.1 GCA_002376065.1 Caryophanales bacterium UBA3566 | reverse complement strand
CCTAGAAAATCATAGCAGTGCAGTTATTTCTAATCTTTTTTTCAATAGAATATAGAAAATCACCCGCTTTTATTTGGTCACTTAATTGTGGCAATTCAAATGAAATATCATTAAAAATATTTTCATTAAAACTTGCTCTTAAAGTCATAATAGCTTTATTATTAACTATCTTTCTAAAATAATCACTTCTAAAAAAGTGAACCATAAATTTTGGATAAGCAGAATCAGAGATTGGTCTTAATCTTTTTGTAAAACCACTATAAGTTGCATTAGGATAGTCCGATAAAGCAACCGATGTCATAGCTAACTCGTCAAGGGTTTCTGAAGTTCTTGTTAAAAGCACATCACCGTATTTTATAGAATATTTGAGTCTATCGTTTTCTGATGTATCCATTAAATCAGGTAAAACGTCAGGCAAAATCCGATTGTTGAATACTGTACTAAATGAACAAAAAGGATATCCGTGACCCGCTTGACATGCTTTTGTAGAAATACCTGAGGATATTTGATACAATTCTGAAAGTTTATATGTTTTCAGGTAAGTCATTTACTAAATCCTCCAATGCATCATTTATATTCTTTTCTAGCTGCTTATTTATTTCGAATTTTTCCTTAATTATTACACTTAACTTATTAATTTTTTCTTTATATTCTTCTTTAGTGATCTGAATATTTTTTAATTCAACCTTAAAATATTGGCCAGCCGCCCATGAATAGTACTTCTGTTTTATCTGCTTATGGGTTACTTTTACTGAAAAGTCTTCTATTTCTTCATTATTTTTAAAAGTATTTTGTATCAGTGCTATTTCGTCTAAGCTTAAAATAGTTTTTTGATTCTTTCCTTCTTTGCGTTTTTCTCCTAACTTAGATGCATCAATTAATACAACCTCAGCATTGTCTCCTTTATTAGTTTTATCTATAAATATTACAGATACATTAGTTCCAGTATTAGCAAAGATATTTGAAGGCATTGATATGACTCCTTTTAGCCAGCCATTATCCACAATAGTCTTTCGTATGTTTTTTTCAATACCTGATTGAGCGGTAATAAACCCTGTAGGAACTACAATTGCTCCTTTTCCATTTGGTTTAATAGAATTAACAACATGTTGTATAAAGCATGTATAAATCGCCATACTATTTTTCTTTTTCTTTGGAATGTTTGGTACTCCCGCCCAAAATCTTGCTGGCATTGCAGCTATTGACTCTCTTGTATCAGAAAAATCTGTATTAAATGGCGGATTTGATACTACAAAATCAAATTGCTTTAGCTTTTTTTTGTCATTATCTTTGTGATATGGTGCAATTAATGTGTCGCCTTGTATAGCGTGATCTAATGACGAAACTAAATTATTTAGGATTAAATTTAATTTTAGCATTTTGTTACTTCTTTGAGAAATATCCTGAGAATAAATAGTACACTTATCTTCACCTACTTCATGTGCTAAAGCCATTAACAATGTTCCAGTTCCTGCTGAAGGATCATAACATTCAATATTATGAAAATCATTTTTTTCTCCTACAAGAAGTTTCGCCATTATTGTTGCAATCGAATGTGGTGTATAATATTCTGCATACTTACCTCCACCAGCAGTATTATAATCCTTTATTAAATATTCAAATATAGTTGCAAAAAAATCATAATTCTTAGTAAAAGCATCCTCAAATGAAAAGTTAACTAACCTATCAACTAATGCTCTAGCAAAGTTAGATCTAGCAGAATCATCAGTAACAAATGGTGTCAATTTTTCGAATAGAGGTATCTTAGTGTTTGCCGATGTTTGTGTTGAAAAGATATCGATATTTTTGTCTGCAATATCTATCATTGTACTATCAAAAATCAGATCAAAATCACCTTTACTTTGTTGATTCCATAAATTTGAGATTAAGTGCTCTGGTAACATTCTAGGGACATCAGGTGAAAGTTTATCAAATATATCAAGTCTCTCTTCATTTGGCATTTCTTTATAAGTAGACTCCCATTTTTCAGCAGAAGCTAGTTTTGTAGAAAGTTTCTTAATCTCATACCCAAATTTATCATTTAAAAACTTGTACAAAAATACTTGAGTAATAATCTTATACTCGTTTCCATCATTCCCCATACCATATGTTTGGCACGTAGCTTTAAGTGCATCAATCAAATTTATTGTTTCTTGTCTAATATCCATTATGTCCTCCTGTTAAGGTGTCGCATACGTAGCATTATATTGATTTAGATATTGCCCAGTCAATCTGCTTTGTATAAACACTCTGTCTTCTCTTTTATTTACTAACTCTAAACTATCTAATTGTAACGATATTTGCTGCATTACAGTTCTTTCAAAGTACTCATCCTTTTTTAATATATCATTTCTATCATAAACTTTCTGATCAATGTCATCTTTAATTAATAATAAAGCATCTTTAATTTTTTCATCATAACTTGAGATTATTGGGTTCAAGCCTTTTGATTCACGTTCGTTATTTTCTTCTTTTATTCGTTTGTGAACTCTAGCAAATTTAGTATCTCCACGATACTTCTTCAACAATGCTGTATTTTTTCTTTGTAGTTCTGCTAGTTTTTTCAGAATTTCATCAAGCTCTTTACTATATTTTTCAAATTTTGATATCGTATCTACTACGAAACCATGTTCCTTAAATCTCTCAAGAAAAGCTTGTCTGAGTGAAATATATTCAGGATCATCTTGATCAATATTCTCAGTAAATGCATGAATACTTTGTTTCCACTTATGTTCTAGTTCTTCACCATTACCAATAATTCTTAATTCTTCTGGTGTAAGTTTACTAAATCTGAATGAAATATCTTGCATTGCTTCATTAATTAACTGTTTAGTAACATCCGATTCTGCTAAAGATTCCTTTTGATTAATATTATCAATACAATGTTGAACTTCAGAAATTAATGAAGGAAGATTTTCAATCTCTAGTCTAGAGAATTTTTCTTTTAAATCATCATCTCCAAAAGTTCTTACTACATTAAAGCAATCACGAGCAGATATCAATGCTTTTTTTAATGCTAAGAGTTCTTGCTTATCATCGATTGTAGATATCTCCGAACTAAACACTTCTGCATTTTCAGTAGTAAAATCAAAAAGCAAAGACTTAACTGCATGAATTTGATTTAATAACTCTTCATGATCTTCAATCACTTGTTTGAAAGTGTCTGTTTCGTTACCAACTCCAACTTCATCAGGATCATTAAATCTATTTAGTTCAGCCATATAAGCTTCATTTGTTTCATCAAAATTCTTCTTAATATCCGCAAAATCTACAATATAACCATATCGATTATCTTTGTATGGTCTATTTACTCTTGTTATAGCTTGAAGTAAATTATGATCTCTTAGTTTTCTTCCAAAATATAGTCGCTTAAGTCTTGGCGCATCAAATCCAGTTAATAACATGTTGAAGACAATTAATACATCAACAGTCATATTCTTTTTATAGTCTTTAACAATTAACTTTCTTGTCTCTTTATCATCGCTATCATGTAGAATCAATCCAACTTTAAAGTTACTTCTTTTCGAACTGTTTCGATTAACTTCTTCTTGTGCATCATCAAAATATGCAAACAATTTTCTGGCTTGTTCACTTGTTTCACATATTACCATACCACCAAGAGTATTGTCACCTTGAATTAATCTAAACTGTTTTAAATCTGAGATAATATATCGCAAAAGTTCTTTAACAAAAACATCATGTTCGACAATACTGCTTCTTTTAACTTCCTTTTTCTGAACTAATGTTTCAAGTCTTTCATAGATTTCAGACAATTTTTCTTTATATGAAGTTTCAATTGGCTCTCTTATTACTTTCAAAGTATATCCGTCTTCTACCGATTTATCATAATAATACGTGTGGTAGTAAGCTCCAAATACTTTCCAGGATGCTCTTTCTTCTTTCAGCAAAGGTGTTCCTGTTAATGCTATTTTTACTGAGTTAGGATCTGCTTCAAACAGATTAGCTAAAAAACTCCCTTTTGGATTATACCCTCTATGCGCTTCATCAATGATAAATACTCTCTGTAAATTTATGGCGTAATCAGTAAAAGTTACTTTCTCTTTATCTTCCTCGAATCTTTGAATATTGACAACAGTAATCTCATTTTGACCTGTTGATCCTTCTAGTGATTGATTGGTCCTAAATTGTTGCATTAGTTCAGCTCTTGAGTTTGCAGTCTTTACAACCAGCCCTCGCGCCTCAAATTCCTGTGTAGCTTGTTCCAACAAGTCAAGCCTATCAACAATAAAATAAAACTTAGCAACCTTATTAATTCTTGAATAGTAATCTGATAAAACATAGTTCAAATGATATGAAAGTGCTGTTTTCCCACTACCTTGAGTATGCCAGATAACTCCAGATGTCATACCTTCACTCAATTTTTCTTTTATTGCTAAAGCAGCGAAAAGTTGTTGATAGCGCATAATATGCTTTTGATCAGTGATTTCAATCTTTCCATCAACTTCTCTCTCGCTATTTACATATGCAATACCATATTTCAATAGGAACATCAGTCTTTCTTTACTACACATTGAAGTTAGAATTCTGTTTGTAGGGGTATAATAATTGAGGTTTGTTTGATACTCGGGTGATGTATGTATAACTTGGCAATTAAAATCAGTAAGTATTTTCTTTTCAACGACCGCATCTATTGGCAAGTATGGATAGTGATTGTTATATGGAGCGACTGGAAGATTCGTAGGATTATCTTCTCTAAATACACTAAAAAAAGCCTTATCCTTTGCAGCTGTACAATAAAAAGCACCTTGTATTGGAACTATACCTCCAAGGGTGTCATACTCCATATTATTAGAAAAAATCATTAACTGAGTAATATTAATAAATCTTCTAAATTTCTTGTTTGGAAATCTAAGATTATTCATTCTTAAACTCTCAGCAATAATACCACCTTTATTGTTAGGCTTTTTAACTTCTACAAAAACAAGTGGTAACCCATTAACAAATAAGGTTATATCCGGTCTGAATTCATCTGAATCTCTTTTACATGTAAATTCAGCAGTAAAGTGAAATTCATTGTTACTTATGTTGTCAAAATCAATTAGCTTTATTGGTGACATGCTAGTCAGGCGTTTATAAAAACTTCTCCCAATATCATTGTTATCTAACTCTTGACGAATATCTTTCAAGACTTGCTCTACTTGCCCCTCAAAATCAGGATTTAATCTAGCAAATTGTTCTCTAAAAACCTGCAATAGAATGTTGGTATCTCTATCGTATAAATTATCTGCATCCTCTTCTAACAATTTTCCATAATACTTATATCCTAAACGCTGTAAATGAACCATTGCAGGCATTTGGACTCTTGTTGCTTCATTGAAAGTTCTTGACATTACTTATCCCCCTCTTCATCCCAAATAGTGATATTGTTTTCTTTACATAAATCTATAATTTTTCTTTTTACTTTAATAGTCGGTTGGTGTTTACCATTTTCCCAACGATTAACCGATGAAAAAGATACTTCAAGAATCTCGGCTAACTCTGTCTGTGAGATTATGAGTTTTTC
>DFNN01000041.1 GCA_002376065.1 Caryophanales bacterium UBA3566 | reverse complement strand
TTGTTTTGCACAATGTTGTAAGGTAATGTATCTGAATATGATTGATCATCAATAATGATGGTATCACATTCTACAGTACTCTTCGCACCAGTCGCATTTTTGGTATGTTTGATCATACCTCGGTAGTTCACACGTCCACCTTTCGCACTGATTGATTTAGAGATAATTTTACTTGTTGTATTTTTCCCAATATGAATCATTTTCGCACCAGTATCTTGATTCATTCCTTTACCAGCAAACGCAATTGAAATTGTCGTTCCACGAGCTCGGTCACCCTTTAAAATACAAGCTGGATATTTCATATTGATTTTACTACCTATATTCCCATCAATCCATTCCATATGTCCATCTTCTTCAACAAGTGAACGTTTTGTGACTAAATTGATGATGTTGTTTGCCCAGTTTTGGACGGTAGAATAACGAACATATCCACCTTTTTTCACATAGATCTCAACAATCGCCGCATGCAAACTACTTTTTGTATAAACAGGCGCAGTACATCCCTCTACATAGTTCACACTTGCGCCCTCATCAACAATGATGAGTGTACGCTCAAATTGTCCCATCAATTCACTATTGATGCGGAAATACGATTGTAGTGGTTTTTCTACTTTGACACCTTTTGGTACATAAATAAAACTTCCACCACTCCATACAGCACTATTCAGCGCCGCATATTTATTATCGTTGTAAGGAACCACTTTCCCGAAATGTTCTCTAAATAACTCAGGATATTCACGCAAAGCTGTATCTGTATCTGTAAATATCACGCCTTGTTCTTCTAACTCTTTGATCGTTGAATGGTATACTACTTCACTTTCAAATTGCGTTGAAACTCCCGCTAAGAACTTTTGTTCAGCTTCTGGAATTCCAAGTTTATCAAAGGTATCTTTGATCTCACTAGGAACATCATCCCAACTAGACTCACTTCTGTCTGTTGAACGAATAAAGTATGTTATCTCATCAAAGTTGATCCCTGATAAATCAGGTCCCCAACTTGGGTTTTCTTTTTCAAAAAATGTTTCTAAGCTTTTTAAACGAAATTCAAGCATCCACTCTGGTTCATTCTTCATCGCAGATATTTGTCGAACAACTGCTTCTGTTAATCCTTTACCAGTATCCATAACACTTTTCGTTTCTGTCTTAAAGCCATATTTATAGTCACCTAATATCTCTTTGAGTTCTTCTTTAGTTTTTTCACTCACGAGTATCACTCACTTTCTTTTAAAGTATCCTCAAATGCCTTCCATGCGATTGATGCGCATTTAATACGTGCAGGAAACTTACTAACACCTTGGTAAGCAATCGCATCCTCTAATTCAACTTCTTCATCATATTCTTTATTGGTTAACATATTCAAATATGTTTCTAATATCTTTTCTGCCTCTTCTACAGTCTTACCAACCAACACTTCACTCATCACGCTTGCACTACTGCAACAAATACTGCATCCAGTTCCTTCATGGCGAATATCTTTTACAATTCCATCTTCCACTCTTGATTGAATCGTAATATCATCTCCACATGTTGGGTTTTTGATATGAGAAGTATGATAATGCTCATCATTGACTAACCCTTTATGACGAGGATTCTTATAATGATCCATAATCACTTGTCGATATAAATTCTCCATATTGTTCATCTTCTCACTCCTTAAAATCCAACACTTTTAAAGAACGCAACTGCGCCTTTTAGTGAAGTTAAAAATTGATCAGCGTCTTCAAAAGTATTATAGACGTAATAAGAAATACGCAATGTCGCCACCACATTAAGCCAACGTGTAACAAGTTGCGCGCAATGGTGTCCAGCTCGCATACAAATATTGTCACCATCAAAATAGGTCACCGCATCATGAGGATGAACCCCATCGATATTAAAGGCAATAATTCCAGTTTCTACCGTTGGATTATAAATCGTAACACCTTCGATTTTTTGCATTTCTTTGATGGTATATTCTTTTAAGGCTTGTTCATGTTCACGAATATTTTCATATCCCAATTCTTCAATATAACGGACTGCTTCCCCTAATGCTATTGCTTCTCCGATAGGAGGTGTTCCTGTTTCAAACTTATATGGCGCATCTTTCGCAACTGACTCATATTTCTCAACCGAATCAATCATATCTCCACCATATTCCACAGGTGACATTTCTTTAAGTAACGCTTCCTTACCATAAAGTACGCCAATTCCTGTAGGGCCAAGCATTTTATGTCCACTAAATGCTAAAAAATCGGCATCCAAACTTTTCACATCTATTTTTTGATGTGGCACACCTTGTGCCGCATCAACACTCACAACTGCACCAACTTCATGTGCAAGCGGAATGATTTCTTCAAGTGGCGTAATATATCCCATCACATTCGATGTATGATTAATTGCCACAACTTTGGTTTTATTTGTTAATACTTTCTGAAAGTTTTCCGTTGTAATTCGACCTTCGATGGTTAGTGGTATATAAACAAGTTTTGCCTTCTTCGCTTTCGCTACTTGTTGCCAAGGTAAAAGTTGTGAATGATGTTCTAACTCATTCACAATAATTTCATCGCCTTCATTGACATGTGCCATACCATACGATAAAGCAACAACATTAAGGGCATTACTCGCTCCTCTAGTAAAAATCACTTCATCAAAATCCGCATTGATAAAATCAGCAATTGTTTGACGAGAGGATTCATACTTTTCTGTTGCGATGTAACTTAAATTGTAGACCCCACGATGCACATTGACACCATATTTCTTGTAATATTCATCAAGTACATTGATGACTCTATCTGGCTTCAAACTAGAAGCCGCAGAATCTAAATAACATAAGGTCTTATCTTCATACACTTGAAAATCTTGTTTGATGCGATTTGCATCCATACAACCACCTACAATGTTTTTTCTTCTACACGTTTCAAAAACATATTTTTTAAAGTATCTGTTTCTAATAAACTCATCACTGGACTTAAAAATCCATTAATAATTAAGCGTTGCGCTGCCTTTTCAGTCAACCCTCTGCTCATCAAATAATAGAGTTCATCGTCATCTATTTTTCCAATCGCAGCTCCATGAGATGCAATGACATCATATTCATCAATTAAGAGTAAAGGATTGGCATCAAGCCTAGCTTTTTCTCCTAAAACAATTCCATGATTTTGTTGTCGTGCAATGGATTGTTTCATTCCTTTATTGATTTGTCCAATTCCTTCAAAAATCAATGCTGATTCATTATTTGCAACACCATAATGTTCAATATATCCTTCAGAATAAAGCGCATTATGTTCTAACAACGTTTCATATCTAGCTTCTTGAACACCGCTCGTAATCGCAATCGTTTTACTTGTACCACTAGCATATTCACCATTTAAATTGATCGTTTGATACATCAATTGTATCGCATCACCAACATCAGCCAAACTATATTTTGAAATACCATAACGGTCAACAGATGCATTACGATAGACATATGAGGCAACATCTTTCCCTAAGTTAGATAGTGCTCCGTATGTCAAATTTGCAGCTTCATGAACAATCGCATTTGATACATAACTATAACTTCCTACAGCATCACTAAATAAATGTTCAAAATAGTTTAATTCACTTTCTTGTTCTAAATACAAAAATGTATTATGTGTAAACTCTTCAGTTGTCGCAACATAAAATATATGTAGCGGTTTCGAAATTCGTTTCTTTTTCGGTAAATAAAGAAGCAATCCACTATTACATTCATCAAAATTGTATTGATAAGCATCACTTGATGGATGTTTCACATTCACCAACTCATTAAATAATGCCGGATAAGATTGCAATGCCTCATCATATGTAAGGATCATCAAATCATCAAATGCACTACTGACTTTCTTCGTTACAATATGTCCATCTTGTAGAACAATATAATCTTCTAGTCCTTCACTTAAACGTTCAATTTCAGAGATTTCTTTTTTCTTGATGTTTGCTTGTTTTTGATACTGCATTTTCATTATAAATCCAACGCTTCTTTGGTTGCGCAAGTACCAAGCATGACTTTTTGCTCTTCTTCTTTGACAAAGACACGTTCATCATCAATACCGAGTTCTTCTTTGATCCAGTCATACCCATCTTGATCAATTTTCTTCATCAAAGAAATATCTCCTGATTTGACAATTTTTCCCTTCATCATCACATGAACGAAATCTGCTTCTATATATTCTAGCAATCTCTGATAGTGTGTAATAAGTAACAATCCTAAATCTTTATTTTTCATCGCAGTAACATTCTCACCAACGATTTTCAATGCATCTACATCTAATCCTGAATCAATCTCATCAAGAATCGCAATACTAGGTTTGAGCATTTTCATTTGTAATATTTCATTACGTTTTTTCTCTCCCCCACTAAATCCTTGATTCAAATATCTGTGTGGTAAATCCTCACTCATTTTCAAATCTTCAACTGCGCGATCATATTCGCGAATAAATTTGAATAAACTGATATTTTTCCCTTCTTCAAGTCGTGCATTCATTGCTGTTTTGATAAAATCACTGTTGGTGACTCCAGGCACTTCACTAGGAGCTTGCATACCTAAAAAAAGACCAGCGCGGCTTCGTTCATCAACGCTCATCTCTAACACATTTTTCCCATCAAGTAAAATTTCACCCTCAGTTACTGTATATTTCGGATGACCCATCACAACACTTGCGAGCGTAGATTTCCCTGTACCATTTGGTCCCATGATCGCATGTGTTTGTCCACCCTTTATCTCTAAATCTACACCTCTTAAGATTTCAATGCCTTCTACTTCAGCGTGTAGATTTATAATTTTTAATGTTGCCATATTATGACCTCCTTTAACCATATTAATTATATAGTTTTTGCCTTTGTATTGAAAGTGATATGATATATTTTTTCCTTATTTCAATTAAGAAAAAAGGAAACCCAATGGTTTCCTTTTAAAAAAACTTCTTATACATAAGAGGATAATATATTTTTGACGATTTGATAACCTTTTTGGTTTAAATGAAATCCATCAATTGTATATGATAATGCCAATTGATTAAAATCATTTTTTAATTCTCTTGTAATATCCATATATGTAATGCCATTCTTTCTAGCGAAATTCTTGACATAATAGTTGAGTAACTCAACATCGACATTGTTAATGTCTTCCACCATCTCACGATCAATAAATGGTTCATGCGCTATATTCACAGGTACAACACTAAACAAATAGATCGCGGTATCTTTAGAACGTTTTTTTATCGTTTCAACAATTTCAATCATTCGTTCATATACTTCTTTTACTTTCGTACGTGATTTTAAATCATGTCCACCAATAGAAATAACGACTCCAGCTGGCTTATACTTAATCACTCTTTTATAGAGTGTTTCTAATAATTCTATGGTTGTATCACCTTCAATACCATGATTGAAAAGTGTGTACCCTTCATACATTTTAGGTAACTCAAAACGCTCAACCAAACAATCACCAACAAACACAATTTGATTTTTTATTACTTCTTGTTTCTTTATTTCTTCTAAACGTTTTTTATAATGTTTTATTTTGTCCATAAATAACCCTCCTAGTCAGTCGCTTCATCCTCTGGTTGTTCAGGGTGATGGTCATCATGATGACCAAAAATATGTTTAATCACAGTCAATACAACTAACGCACTAACTGATACGACAATGGCAAGTGTAAATTCACCAATACCAAAGATAATTCCGATGATTGCACTAATCCACAAAGTGGAAGCAGTCGTTAACCCACTAATGTATCCTTTGGTTTTAATAATAGCACCAGTTCCTAAGAACCCAACCCCGGCAACAACTTGCGCTATGATACGTTGTCTTTCTACTACAATATTTCCAGCCAATTCAGGATGTTCAATCACAAAGGCAATCGAATCTTGCATCATGATTTCTTGCACTATCGCAAGTCCCGCCGCACCAATCGCCACAAGCAAATGTGTGGTCATTCCAGCTACTTTGTTTTTACGTTGTCGCTCAAACCCGATCAATCCAACAAAAACAATCGTTAATCCAATACTTTCTAATATATAAAATAAGTCTATGGTTTTATCCATAACATCAGCTCCTTTTGTAACATTACATTATAAACGCTTACATTTAAAAAAGCAACCAATTTTCTAAATTAGCAAAAAAA
>DFNN01000017.1 GCA_002376065.1 Caryophanales bacterium UBA3566 | reverse complement strand
TTGCCAACATATGATGAATTGTTGGCTAGTACTGAAACTTTTGCGCGTAGTGAACATATTAAGTTACAACATCTTGATTATGTTAGCGCAGAACCATTAGTTGAAAAATATCGTCATTATGATATCGTACAAAATCCACCGCAACCACCACTGTCAAAAGAAGAATTTGATCAAGTATATGAATTACCCTATGAACGAAAAGTACATCCGTATTTTGAAGCACTTGGACATGTTCCAGCAATTGAAGAAGTAAAGTTTTCGATTATTGCGAATCGTGGATGTTATGGGGGATGCAATTTTTGTGCATTGACCTATCACCAAGGTCGACAAATCCAATCTCGTTCAAAAGAGTCAATCTTAAGAGAAGCAAAACAAATCATTGATGATGTAGACTTTAAGGGATACATTCATGATGTTGGGGGACCAACCGCTAACTTTTATGAGAAAGCTTGTAAAAAACAAGAAAAACTTGGCGTTTGTTTAGACAAAGATTGTATTGGAGAAACAGTGTGTAATGCATTAAACATCACCCATAAGAATTATCTTGATATTTTGCGAGATTTGCGTCAACTTGATGGTGTAAAAAAAGTGTTTGTTCGTAGTGGTATTCGATATGACTACTTGCTTTATGATAAAGATGAACAGTTCTTTAGTGAACTTGTTAAACATCATGTATCTGGACAACTAAAAGTTGCCCCAGAGCATGTAAGTGATAATGTCTTGCATTTTATGAATAAACCAAAAAGTGCACTTTATGATGAGTTCATGAAAAAGTTTTATAAATACAATGATCGACACGAGAAAAATCAATTTTTGGTGCCATATTTGATGAGTTCTCATCCAGGGTCTACCTTAGAAGATGCGGTGATGTTGGCTGAATATGTGAGGGATTTGAATTATAATCCTGAGCAAGTACAAGATTTTTATCCGACACCGGCTACTCCATCAACTTGCATGTATTATACGGGCATCAATCCAAAAACAATGGAGCATGTTTATGTACCGAAAAGTAAGCATGAAAAAGCAATGCAACGTGCCCTTATTCAATATCGTAATCCGAAAAATTATCAACTCGTGAAAGAGGCATTACAAAAAACAAATCGTAGTGATTTGATTGGGCATCATAAAAAAGCATTGATTCGTCCTAGATGATTGTTGAATATAAAGAATATTTGGTATAATAATATGGAAATGTGTGGAGGTGTGTTATGATTGAGAGATTTTTTAGAAGCAAACATTTTATTCCTAAAGAATTTCATGATACGTTTTTCGATATAGATTTTGATCAACTTTACAAAAAAGGAATTCGTCTTATCTTAACCGATTTGGATAATACGTTGATTAGTTATCAAGAAGACATCATGACAAAAGTGATGATTGACAAATTCGATGAACTGGCGAATCAAGGTTTTGAAGTGATTATCATTTCGAATAATCGCCCAGAACGAGTTGAAAAATATGTTCGAGGAACCAAGATTTTAGGAATTGGAAGTGCAAGAAAACCTTTCTTTAAAGGAATAAAGAAAGCACTAGATATGGCAAGTAAAACATATTATGATGATGAAATTTGTTTGATTGGTGATCAATTGGTCACAGATATTTACTTGTCAAATCGTTTTGGAATATATGGAGTATTGGTGAATCCTATAGCGCGTAAAACAGAAAAGTTTTACACCAAAATGAATCGTCGCCTTGAAGAACGTATGCTGCAAAAGATTGCTAAGAAACATCCTGATGTATTCGCGCGTTTAAAATTAGAAAAGAGAAGATAATATGGAAGAATTGTATTGTATTGGTTGTGGAAGCAAGATTCAAAGTGAAGACAAAGAACAAGCTGGGTATATTCCTGCATCGAAATTGGCTGGTGACACAGAAAGTATTGTTTGTCATCGTTGTTTTCGTTTGCGTCATTATAACGAAATTATTCCAAGCACTGTAACGATGGATGATTATTATGATATCCTTTCTTCGATTGGGAAAGAAGACGCATTGATTGTAAAAATCATTGATTTGTTTGATTTAGAAGGTAGTATGATGCCTGAACTTGCAAAATTAACCAATCAACAAGAATTGATTGTTTTATTAAATAAACGTGACTTGTTGCCGAAAAGTATCAACAATCAAAAATTGATTCATCGATTGTTAAAGACTTTTAGTGAAAACAATTTAAAACCGACCAAAGTGTTTATCATGAGTGCGGTAAAAAAACAAAGTATTGATGAAATAGCGCATTACTTAGAAGAACATCAAAACAACCGAAATATATATGTTGTTGGCGCATCTAATGTTGGGAAATCAACGTTCTTAAATGCATTGATCAAATCGTTCACTGATATTAAAGAAGATGTCATTACTGTTTCTCATCAAGCGGGTACAACCCAAAATGTGATTGAAATTCCTTTTTTAGAGAAATCAATTATTGATACACCAGGATTGATCAATGAACATCAATTCTTGGCATATATTGATCAAAAAGCAATGAAAATTGTGATTCCGAAAAAAGAGATTAAACCAAGAGTCTTTCAACTTAATCCTGAACAAACATTGTTTTTAGGTGGATTGGTGGAACTGAATTATTTAGAAGGTGAACAAAACTCGTTTGCTTGTTATGTTAATCAGTTATTGAACATCCATCGAACCAAAACAGAAAAAGTTGCTGAGTTAAAAGAAACTCACAAAGATGATGAATTCTTTTATCCTACAATCAAAGAATCAAAGTTGAAAACTCTGACATTTCGAATCAAAGGTGATGAAGAACTAGTATTGCCTGGTCTTGGGTTTGTTTCGATTAAACATAGAGGAAAGATATCAGTCACATTAGATGAACGTATTACACCAATTGTTAGAGGGAAGTTGTTTGGATGATTGGAAAAATTAAAGCAGATTTAGAACATCGTTATAAAAGACATGAACATCGATTAGATCATGTACTTGGCGTGGCTGAAACAGCAATGGATTTAGGAGAAAGAGTTGGCCTTGATTCAAGAAAATTACTGATTGCTGCGTTACTTCATGACATCACCAAATATGAATCAGATGAATATCATCAAGAAAAAATCAAAGAACATTTCTCGAATAGTGAAGAAATATTTTCAGAATATAGTCCCAAATTATGGCATACATTTAGCGCGTATGTATATGCGATAGAAGAGTATCAGATTGATGATTCTGATATTTTAGAAGCAATTCTTCATCACGCAATTGGGGCACCAGCAATGAATCCTTATGCAGAAATACTATTTTTAAGCGATTATATTGAACCTAATCGCACATATAATTCTTGTGTAAAAGTTCGCCAAATAGCGAACGAATCAATCGATAAAGCAATATATGAAGCAATGAATGATACGATACTTTTTCACCAACAAGAAGGAGAACGTATCCCGAAAATCGCCTTAGAGGCTAGAGATTACTATCAAATGAAACAGGAGGAACTATGGAAAAACTAAAACTTATTATTAATGCACTAGAAGATGTCAACGCGTTTGACATCACGGCATATGATACAAGAAAAGTATCACCATTTTATGATTATTTGGTGATTGCGAGTGTTACAAGCGCAAGAGGATTACAAGCATCTGTTCGTCATATGGCTGATGATTTAAGTAAAGAAGGATATCAAGAACTTAGGGTAGAGGGAAAAGACTCTGACTCATGGATTTTAATTGATACCAATGACGTCATTGTCAATGTTTTTACAAAAGAAGAACGACTGTACTATAATATCGAAAAAGTATTGGCAGGCGTACCTGAAGTGACGATGAAATCATGAATCCATATCGCTTAATTGCGAACTTTTATGATGCCTATTTGGATCAATCGTTGTATGAAGATATCTTAA
>DFNN01000089.1 GCA_002376065.1 Caryophanales bacterium UBA3566 | reverse complement strand
TACAATTTAAAACCAATATTCTATCTGCTTGCGATGGCTAGTTTACTAAACTTCTTTACTGTTCCTGTACTTGCAAATGGATTACCATATCTAATCAAAGTGTTGTTAGAAAAAGATCCAATCTATCTTGCCATCTTACAAGGAACATTTCCAGTCGGTGTCATCATCATGAGCATGATTTTAATGACCAAAGTTCAATCAGAGCGACAAAGCCCACACATCATCAAAGGTATGCTTGGTATGGCCACAATGTTTGTGTTATTTGTCATCGCACTTGAATTATTTATGCGAGATTACGTTTCTTTTACTATTTTTATCTTTGCCATTAGTATTCCTTTAATGGTGATTATGGGAATATACAACGGACTTTTAAATATCCCTTTCGAAGTATCCCTACGTAAACAAGTTGACAAAGAGATGATGGGGCGCGTGTTTAGTGTAACGAGCGTAATCTCAAATGGATTATCTCCTATAGCAATTGCCTTAGCAGGTGTTGTCATCACCTACTTTGGAGTAATGTACTTATTTTATGGTGCCGCAATAGCAATGGTCCTTACTGCAATCTACACAGCAAAAAACAAATACATTGCTCAGTTGTAATTAATTTACATATCTATTCTATATTGATTTCTCATATTCATTCACTATTTATTAGTATATCAAAAGAGACATACTAGAAATTATATTCTAATATGTCTCTTTTTTATTGTGTCTGTATTAATTAAACACAATTCTTTAGATGTTTTCTTCATAGGATATTCATTGCTCAATAACCAAGTTAAACAGTTTGCGTTTTTATCAATGTAGTTCCATCATGCAAGACAATTTCCGCTGTCCATGTCTTATCATCTTTTTTCACTATCCAAGGTTTTTGTATCCAAGTAGTTTCGCGATACATAAAAAATAGTTCATCATAACTTCTATATATAAAAACTCCATTTCTATAGAAATTTACATAATTGATCTTTTCAGGATATTCTGCCGCAAGACGTATCCACCGTCTTCCATTCCACGATGTATTAGGTTCAAGACCTTGTAAGTAAAACTGATCTTCTAGACACAGTTCTTTAAGTTCTATCCCTAAAACGCTTGCCATTCTGCGAGCAAAAAAGAAATCTTGACCTTTTGTAATGCCCCAGTCACATGGTGGCTCTTGTTTGGTGAAATTGTCATAATGCCCCCATGAAGTATGGGTTAGCTGCGCTATATCTAATCTAGATATACATGGAGAATCCTCATTACAAAGTATTGGTTTATTAGGAGCCATCTTTTGTACCTTTAATACAAAATCATAGTATTCTCCTCTTGTAAGACCGTTTCCATGAATAAGTACAACATCACTAGCATCTACGACTTCTTGATCTACTAGACCGCCTCCACCACTACTCCCAACAAGCATACCACCTGATTCTTCTCTGACAAGTTCAATCAAGTTTTTCATACTTTTAGGATTCTGTATCATTTTTAAGTCATTCCACATATCAATATTATATTCGTTAGCAACATCAATGATGATATTGGTGTAGTGTCCGTTCTTTAAAAAATAACAAGCACTTTTTAGCACATCGATAATAGTTTCATCATTATTAAGCCGTAACGCTTGCGCCCAATATAAGATATTGACAATAACAACCATACCTAGTTTGTCTGCGGCTTGGATGATTTTGTCTAATCTTTTAGCATATGCCTGATCAAATATTTTTCCATCAGGACCAAACGGATTATGATCAACTGTTCTAATATCCATTGTAAAGACTGGCATACCACCTTGCATTCCTACTGTTACTGCGCGTAACCCATAGTTATACCACTCAGGTAATGCGGCAATAAAATCATCCGTATGTTGATCTGGATTAAATATTTTCCCGAACCTATTATACCTTTTCCTATCAAACTGATCATCAAAAATCCCTTGAATGAACCTCGCATTCATCAATAGTCCTTTTGAATGATCATCCACATCTACTTCATCATATACCAACTTTCCATTGATATAGAAATCTCTTCCTTTAACACTAAGTTTTGTTTGCCCCATTAAAGTATCCTTTCTTTTATCCATTGCATCTTTCCCCCATTTACAACTTAAACATCATAAATATATTTCTCCTATTTTAAATAATATTATATCATACATCATGATAATATCCAGGTAGTATATAGACTAACATATAAGCTAACAAGGCTTTTATTATGCCATCTATAATAAAAAGTATTTAGGTTCGATATCATTAAAAATAAAGAGTATGGTATAATGTATAATAGTTATTAGAAGACTTAACATCTTGAATATAAGTTTCTGATAGGTATAATAGGTTGAGGTGATTGTATGAAAAAACAAAACATATTAATAGTTGGTGGTGGAGCTAGCGGAATGCTTGCTGCATGTGTAGCTGCACAAAACAATGCACATGTGACCATCTTAGAGAGAAATGATCGAATTGGAAAAAAAATATTAGTGACGGGAAATGGTCGATGTAATTATACAAATACAATGGCAAATGTCACAGATTATAATAACCAAGATTTTGTAAGTTATGGTCTTAGTGTGTTTAATCCATCAAGAACAATGGATTTTTTTAAAACACTAGGGATTGAACCCAAAGTTGAAAACGAGGGAAAAGCCTATCCTTTAAGTGAACAAGCCTCAAGTATCATTGATGTGTTCATTTATGAGTTAAATCGCCTTAATGTAGAAATTATAACTGAAGCAAAAGTAGTTTCTATTATTAGAACAAACCGTTCTTTTACAACATATTTAGAAGATGGTCGAAGTTTTGATGCTGATAAAGTGATCCTTGCGACTGGTGGAAAAGCGATGCCAAAATCAGGTAGTGACGGGTCTGGTTATCAATTGGCAGAAGATTTAGGGCATAAGATAACAACAGTCTTCCCAGCATTGGTAAAACTAAAATTGGAAAGTCCTTATCTCAATCATCTACAAGGCATCAAAATGCCTACTAAGGTTGAATTAATCTATAAAAACCAAGTCGTTGGACAAGAAGAAGGAGACATACTTTTTGGCAATTATGGAATAAGTGGCCCAACAATTTTACAACTTTCTAGAAAAGCCATGGATCTTTATACCAAAGGAGAAAAAGCATACATTAAATTACAACTGGTATCGGGATTATCAAAAACGCAAGTCATCAAGCGTTTCAATCATTCAAAAGATAAAGCAGTTGATTTTAGTTTAGTGGGATTGATACACAAACGTTACATTTCTGCGATATTAAAAGAAGCAAACATTGAAAAACAAAATACATTGGTGAGAGACTTATCAGAAAAACAGTTAAATCGATTAATCGATTTACTATTTGATTGGAGATTCCTCATCAAGGGTAGTAAATCATTCAACGATGCACAAGTCACAGCTGGTGGCGTTTCTGTTGAAGAAATAGATCATCAAACAATGGAATCAAAAAAAGTAAAAGGATTATACTTCACAGGTGAGTTAATGGATATCGATGGACGATGTGGAGGGTACAATCTACAATGGGCATGGTCGAGTGGATATTTGGCTGGACTTCATGCAAGTAAGGATGTTTAGATGATACGTTTAACGAACTTAAAATTGAATCTTGATGATGCAATAACACATCAAGAAGAAATAGCCAATTTAACAAAATTGGTTCTTTCGAAATATAAAATTAAGCAAGATCATTTTATTTCACTTCAGATATTTAAAAAAGCGGTAGACGCTAGAAAAAAATCAAATGTTCACTTTGTCTATACAGTTGATATCACAGTAAAAAATGAGTTGTCCTACCTATCAAAACAACAAAATAATATGTCACAAACTCCTGATTTAACATATCAAGAAGTAGCATCAGGACTTAAAGAACTTTCTCATAGGCCAGTCATTGTCGGATTTGGACCATCTGGCATTTTCGCTGCGTTATTACTATCACGCAAAGGATACAATCCAATCGTCTTAGAAAGAGGATATGATGTATCAAAAAGGACAAAAGAATGGAATGCCTTTCTTAAAACAGGAGTTTTTAAAGAGCAAGCATCTATTTTATATGGCGAAGGTGGCGCAGGTACATTCTCTGATGGTAAGTTAACGACGTCAGTGAAAAATCTTAGATCTCGTTTTGTTTTAAAAGAATTCATTCAAGCTGGTGCGCAAGAGGAAATCCTATATGCCAACAAACCGCATATTGGAACAGATGTTTTAAAAAGAGTAATCAAAAATATCAGACAAGAAATTATTGCAAATGGTGGAGATGTAAGGTTTGACTCAAAAGTGACTGATTTTGAGATTGTAGATAATAAACTAGTAGGAGTCATTGTAAATGATGAAGAAAGAGTTCCTGCGAATGTATGTCTATTAGGAATTGGACATTCTGCTAGAGACACATTTCGTGTGTTATTAGATAGAGGAATTGAGATGTCCCAAAAACCATTTTCCATTGGTGTAAGAATAGAACATAAACAAGAAATGATCAATCAATCACAATATGGAGATTTTCACAATCATCCTGCACTTGGAGCTGCAGAATATAAATTAAATTATCATTCTCCTAGTGGGAGATCAGCCTATACATTTTGTATGTGTCCTGGAGGTTACGTCGTCAATTCAACAAGTGAAGAAAACACTGTCGTTACAAATGGTATGAGTTACTCAAAGAGAAATGGAGCAAATGCCAATGCTTCATTACTCGTCAATGTGACTCCTGAAGACTATCCAAGTAGTCATCCTTTGGCGGGTATTACTTACCAACAAGAGTTTGAAAAACTAGCTTTTACACTCGCAGGAAAAGATTACTCTAATCCTATCCAGTTGGTTGGCGATTTTTTGAACGATCAAAATTCAACCACAGTTGGTGAAGTTATACCAACAGTTCAACCGAGTTATCATTTTGTAAGAATGCAAGATTTATACCCGAAATATATCACAGATACCTTAAAAGAAGCCTTAGTTTATTTTGATAAAAAAATCAAAGGCTTCGCAAGTAAAGATGCTGTATTAACTGGTCCAGAAACAAAATCATCCTCTCCTGTAAGAATATATAGAGATAGATTCCACCAAACAAACGTTGAAGGGATTTATCCAATGGGTGAAGGTCCAGGATATTCAGGTGGTATCATGACTGCAGCAGTTGATGGAATACTAACTGCAGAGGAGATAATTAAGCAATATAAGTATCAATTATAAGAAATACAAAAACACACTTTCAAATTTGAAAGTGTGTTTTTATTGATAAATCTATCACTTAAATAACTCAACTTCTATCTCAATTTGACTAATAGCAAGATTCATTACTTATAACCTAGCTCCAAGCGCTTCACGTTTTTTGTAATGAACCCAAACTATCATTCCTATCGCAAGCAAAAGATTTAATGTAGCCCAAACCCAATAACCTGGTTGAGGAACATCTTCTAAGAATAAGACTGGAAACAAAGGAACTGATAAATTACCAAGAACATGCATAATCCAAGCAATCATCATTTTTTTGCCAGATAGGTTGTACATGATTCCGATGATCACAGACCAACTTGTTGTATAAACAGTGAAAGCAAGGAAAGGATAATATGAATGTCCTTCACCAATAATGAGCCAAAGTGGCGCATGCCATATACTCCAGATTAACCCAATTATTAAACTTCCTTTTAAAACACCAAATCTCTCTTGCATTGGTTCTTGTGCGAAACCTCGCCAACCAAACTCTTCTTGACCACCACCAAGTATAAAAAGCATTAATGTATATGGAACAATTAGAACATATAATGGTAGATTTATTCCCTCTGGGATTAAATTATTTGGTAACTCATCTAATCCTGTAAGAATGGTTAAATAATGTGCAATTGCTGTCACAGACAATCCAAGGATGAATGCCATCCCATAATAAATAGGTTTGATCTTCACATCTAGACATTTACGAAAGAATTGTTTCAATTTTTCTTTTCCACCTTGACGATAAGTTAAAATCATTGCTGAAACCAAAGGTCCAAAAGCACCCAGCATTACCGCCAACATAACCAATCCTTCAAGTGTTATATTCATTTCATATAATCCAAACGTAGGCAAAACAAACGGCAACCATAAAACCCATGCCCAAATAAAAGTAATTACAAAAAAAGATCTCAGTGTTTTAGTTTTCATTACATACATTCCCTTCTCTTACTTCATCCACATAAAGAATCATATATTTTTTGATATCTATACCTACAGTATCTACCTAATAATCTATAATTACAATAAAAATTACGAAAAACAAAGTTCAACACAATCTTTATCATAATTTTAATCTCATAATAAAAGCTCCTAAAAATTAGGAGCTTAATTTCAATTCATATTTTTAATAGTCTTTATACCCTCTATTGTCAATGTGAAATCAAAAACATCTATATTTTCCGCCTGATGTTTCTTGCTATGTGATTTAGGAATCACCACTAGTCCTTGATTGATTTGATAATTTAAAACAATTTGGCTCCAAGTTTTCTTATAAGGTTTTGATAATTCAACAAGTTTATCTTTTGTTTTAGTATCCAATTTAGCAAGTGATTGATATGCTTCAGGAATAACCTTGTTCGCTATACAAAAATCAATCAATGATTGTTGATGCTTCCCAGGATAAGACTGAAATTGATTGAGTACAGGCTTTATACGAGCATGTTTAATCAAATAAGATAGTTGATCTTCATCAAAGTTGGACACACCAATCGATCTTATAAGACCGCTATCAACAAAAGTTTCTAATACTTTCCACACTCGCAGGTTCTCTTCATTTGTTTCAAGTGGGAAATGAATTAAGTAAAGATCAATATACTCCATATCTAGTTCCTTCAGTGATTGTTCTACGTGTGATGTAATAATATCATCAGTTTCAGTAAACTCTTTATCTGCAGGAATTTTTGATGTGATAAAAAACTCACTTCTATCGATATTTGATTCTTTAACTGCTTTCCCGATAACCGCTTCATTTCTGTAATAAATAGCGGTATCTATTAATCGATAACCTAAATCTATCGCTGACTTTAGTTCTTTTGTATCATAAGTAATCTTGCCATTAAAATCATTATTTTCTTTACCATATGTATTCGTTCCAGTTCCTAATACAGGTATTGCTAGTCCATTATTCATTGTAAGATATTTCATCTAAACACATCCT
>DFNN01000158.1 GCA_002376065.1 Caryophanales bacterium UBA3566 | reverse complement strand
TTAGATACAAGAAGTATCTTATTATCTATTTCCACTTTCTTCTTTGGATTTATCCCTGGACTCATCGCCGCATTGACCGCCGCTGTTTATCGGGTCATTTTAGGTGGCGGAGGTACACTGACTGGTGTTTTGGTTATTGTTGCATCCTTTCTTATTGGTTATCTATTTAGACACTTCTTTTATGAGAAATACAAATATGTCAAAAAAAGAAGAGAACTTATTCTATATATTCTCGGACTACTTACACACATCACGATGATGATTCTATTCTTACTATTGCCTAAAGAAGTAAGAATAGATGTGATTGGTGAAACTGCACCTTATGTACTCATTTTATATCCTCTTATTGGTGTTTTATATGGTGCCCTTATGTTTCAACGTCACGACAACATTAAGAAAAATCAAACTCGTTTAGAATATCTAGAACAGTTCCAAAACGCGATTAAAAACGCACCTATTCCAATGATGATCCATCAAGACGATGGCAAGGTATTGATTGTTTCAAAAGCCTGGCTAAACTTAACGAACTACAATTTAGAAGATATAAGCACCATTGATAAATGGTCTAAAAAAGCCTATGGAATTAAAGATGGTCAAGAAATAGCCTCGTATATTCAAACACTTCATAATCTAAAAGATCCAATATACGAAAAAGAATACCATGTGAACACAAAAGATGGACGAACACTCATTTGGGATTTTTATTCTACAAAAATTGGAAGTTTACATGAAAACAAATCATCTGTGTTAAGTATCGCAAATGATATAACAGAACGAAAGAAACTAGAAGAAGAATTGCGTGTCTTATCATTCAGAGATGAACTCACAGGTCTATATAATCGAAGATTCTATGAAGAAGAAATCAAACGCTTAAATACCAAAAGAAATTATCCGATTACAATTCTCTTAGGTGATGTCAATCACCTAAAGCAAATCAACGATACATACGGTCATATTGAAGGAGATCACTTGTTGACTTCTGTGGCAGCTGCATTAAAAGAAACTTGCCGAGAAGATGATATTATTGCGCGCATCGGTGGCGATGAATTTATGATGATTTTACCTCACACAACTCCACAACAAGCTGACAAAGTAGTAAATCGTCTATATCAAGCACTAGATCAAAAAGAAATCAAAGGTGAAAAGGTGAGTGTTTCTTTCGGAAAAAGCACTTTAAACGAAGATCAGACCAATGTTGAAACCGCCTTTATTGAAGCAGAAAATAATATGTATAAAAACAAAAAAGAGTTAAACATAAAAAGATAGTTGGCCATTTAAATTGCCAACTATCTTTTTTTATTCATCGCCAATTAGAATCGCCACAACCGGTATCAGCAAAAATGCCAACCATGAAAACTGCCACAAATCAAGGAAATACCCTAACAAGAAAAAGATTGTAACAGATACAAATGGCGTCATCGCTAAATACTTTGAACGACCTTTTTCGCCGATATAGATTGCCACCACCGGAATGATCAAAAATACAAGCCATAATACATCCCATAAATCATACAAATATCCGCCTAAGAAATATACAACAATTGTCGCAATAATAACATAGCCAATCGGCTTACGATATGTTCCAATTAATTTGACTTCCACATGACCATAATAAGTTAGCAAGACGATTAAAGGTAAAAACAAAAGTAGACTAATACCATAGACCTTATAAGTGACTCCAATCCATAAATATAACGCACTACTTATCAACAACAATGCAAGATATAAATACTTTCTTTTTTCATCCATGGTCAAGAACGCAAAAACTAAAATGAGCAAGAAAATCATCCACGTTGGGTTATAGACCCCTGTGTAATAGCCAAATAGTATGAAAAACGCTGTTGCGATAAATGGAGAAAGAGCAGTCATCAAAGACCATATTCCCTCTTTCATTGAAAAAACAATGGCACTCATAGGGATCAAAAAGAACACCAACCAAGTAGGATGCCAAAGATCGTATCCAAATCCAAATATAAAGAATATCAGCAATGCAATAAAAGGAGACACGGCAATGAATTTTTCTTTTGGTTTTGTGATTCTTTTCTCATAACGCATTGTTCCTTTCAATGAAGCAAAGACATTATAAGGTGAACCAAGTTTTTCTTTTATCTCTTTATCACTCATCCCAAGTTCTTTATATCCATCATACAACTCTTCATAATCTTCTAAAATCTCAAGACGTTCCTCACCACTTACACTATTTTGTCTCAGTACTTCTCCCAACAACTCTAAGTAATCATTTTTTGTCATCTTCATTCACCAATAATCCTTTCTACTTTTTTTGTAAATGCTCGATACTCATGAAGTAATTCCCCTAAATATAGCGTTCCTTCTTTTGTGGCTCTATAATATTTACGATCTGGACCTGATGGATTTTTTTCTTTGTAGGTATTAAAATATCCCGCAAGTGTTAATCTCCTTAAAATCGGATAAACAGTATTTTCATTGACCTCAATTTCCTTAGATATGCCCTCAATGACCTCTAATCCATACATATCACTTGAAGAAACAAGTTTTAAGATACACATCTCCACTACTCCTTTTTTAAATTGAGCGTTCATAAACAACCTCCTTAGTGTGCAATACACAATAGATAATATCATACTATTGTGCATAACACAATAGATAGACAAAATATTTTGTAAAAAAAGCTGATTCATGCTAAAATAGAACCAAGA
>DFNN01000105.1 GCA_002376065.1 Caryophanales bacterium UBA3566 | reverse complement strand
AGATTGTCGCTGAGATGTTGCGTTTAGTTCATATGGAACAATATGGTAAGCGTAAACCCGATCAACTCTCAGGTGGGCAACGTCAACGTGTTGCGCTGGCTCGTTCGTTAGCCAAGCGTCCTAAACTATTATTACTTGATGAGCCATTTGTTGGTTTAGATCCAAAAGCAAGTTTCTTGCTAAAAGAGTGTTTTAAGGATATGTGTAATGAAGGAACTGCAATCTTCTTTTCAACACATGTACTTGAAGTAGTGGAAAAATTATGTAATAAAGTCGCCATTATTAAAGAAGGAAAAATAGTCGCAAACGGTGAAACAAAAGATATTATATCAAATCAATCTTTAGAAAATATCTTCATGGAGCTTTCAAACGAATCATGATATTTCCAACATTACTAAAAATATTTTTAAAGGAAAATTTTTCACTCAAACGACTATTTGGGTTTAACTTAAAGCAAAACAAAATCAAGACGTTACTCATCAGTATCGCAATGCTTTATGCACTTGTGACATTTGTTGGGATGTTTGGTTATCTATTTTATGACTTAGGTAAAATCCTCCGTGATATGAATCAAGTTCATATCTTACTTGGATTTTTAGGGTTTTATTCAATCGGATTAAGTGCCTTTATTGTTTTTTTAAGAGCTAGTGGGTCACTTTTCTATTATAAAGATTTCTCAATTATCGCTCCATTACCAATTCACTCAAGAACAGTATTCATTGCGAAGTTGACTGTGATGATGTTGATGCTCTATGTGATGAGTTTCTTAGTAACTGCACCCATCATCTTTTCATATTTTTATTGGACTGGTTTTAACGTAATTACACTGATTATCTATATTATATCAATGTTTTTCATACCTTTAGTACCAGTCATTGTGATATCATTTGTCTCACTATTAACAGCGCTCGTTACTTCTAAAATACGCGGAAGCAAAATCATCAACCTTATTTTAATGTTTGCGTTTTTCTTAGGACTGTTTGCTTACTCATTTTCTTTCAATTCAGTGGAAAGCAATCCTTTAACTGGACAAATAGACTTATTTGCCGGTCTTAGCGAATCTTATCCTCCACTCGGATGGTTCATCGATGCGATTAGCAATCATGACTTTGCAGCACTAGCATTTTTGATTATCTCGCATGGTGGATTGTTCGCTTTATTCATTGTTTTCGTCTTTCCAATTGTCAACTTTACAAATAAAAGAGGTATTCGTTCGAATATTAAGAAAAACCATAAAGACATTAAGTATCGTAATCAACCAATTATGTGGACCTTAATAAAAAAAGAGTTTTCTAAATTCTTTAGCATCACATTATATGCGCTAAATGCTGGACTTGGCCCAGTCTTATTGGCAGTTGCGTCAATCGCCAGTATTTTTTATAAGAGTCGTGTTGAAAGCATCCTATCAGAGATGATTGGCACAGGACTTGATATAGAGTATTTATTGATGGCCTTTCTAGGGTTTTCTATATCAATGACATATACTTCTGCGATTAGTTTATCCTTAGAAGGGAAAAACTTCTGGGTTATCAAAAGTCTTCCAATCAAGGCTGAAACGGTGATGTATTCAAAAGTGTTTTTCAATGCATTACTCATAGCCCCAATAGCGGTTATTAGTATTATATTGTTTGGTTATTCAATGACAATTGGTTTCACGAGTCAAATACTCCTTATTCTATTAACAATCGCATTCACACTCGCAATATCCTTTATGGACGCAGTTTTCAATCTCTATATGCCAAAATTTGATTACATCAACGAAGTAGAAGTAATCAAACAAAGCGCTAGTGCCTTTTTAGGGATCTTTGGTGGATTTGGTTTGATTGCCCTTCATGGTCTTGCCTTGTACTTTGTTGGTGAACATGTGGAAATCGAAATCATGTTGTTATTATTGATTGTATTGAGCAGTGTATTAACTGTCATCTTTTGGTGGGTTGTCAAAAATAAATCAGAAAAACTATTCCTCAAAATGTGAAAAAGTAGGGTTGACAATTGTCAACCCTACTTCCATTTATATATCAGTCCGATTTCTTCTCCGAACATTTCTCCACTTTTTTTAAAGCCATACTTTTGATAAAAATCCATCGGGCTTTCCTCACCCATCTCAACACTTGTTTCTAGTGTCTTATATCCATCTTGATCAAGCATATCTATAATATAATCCAATACTGCTTTGCCATATCCTTTATGTTGATATGGAGAAGCAATCATCAATCTCCACAAGTATGGTCCCTCAACATCGATTCCATCATCAATGCTTGACCCAATATGCAACATCACAAAGCCTATATATTTTTCTTGATTGTGTTCATTAATTGTAATTCCTCTCATCCAACTATGTTCAGACAAACTCCCTTGTGCGATAGATACACTGTTATCCGCAACATTTTTTCGTCCTGCTTTGGATAGTGTTTTTGATAACCTCATAATGTCTATCGCGTTTTTCATTGTAACTTCTTTTAGTGCAATCATCTTAATCCTCCGGATAGATCATTTTTTTTGTCACACCACCATCAACCGTGATGACTTCACCGTTGATGAAACTTGCATGTTCATCTGTTAAAAACAAACAAGTCCTTACAACATCCTCAATTATTCCAACACGTTTAGACGGATGAAATTGATGATCTACCTCACGCAAATCATCATGATGTGAATTGATCCAACCAGGAGCAATCGCATTTACAGTAATATGTTTATCTTGCAAAGTCATCGCCAAACTATGTGTTAAAGATGTGATTCCACCTTTCGAGACAGAATATCCTATGGTGTTCTTTTCTGACATATACGCTCTTGTAGAAGATAACAATACAATGCGGCCAGTGTGACCCACATATTGTTTACTGTATAATTGTGCCAACTGAATCGCTGAAAACAAGTTAACAGCTACAATATGTTTTATATCTTTCAATGACTGACTAAAAAAATCTTTTTGATCAAACGTCGCTGCGTTTATGATCAATAAATCAATGTTTGGTAAGTTCCCATAAGTTTCATTTATTGCTTGCTCATCCGCTAAATCACATTTAATATAATGGGCATGATCATGTTTATAGATTGGTTCTTTATAGTCAAAGTTATACACGTGATACCCCATATCAATATATGCTTTTAGCAATCCTTCACCAATTCCGTTTGACGCACCAGTGATTAGTACATTCATATCAATCAACTCCCTAAATCAATTATATCATACCTGAATAGGTTATATGATAGAAAAAATAGTGTAACAAATGGATTTGTTACACTATTTTTTTGCGACAATGATAAACCGATGTTCTTGTCCTTCAACAAAACCATTTCTCTTTATCTCTTCTTCTATATTCTTTAACTCTTCAATATTATTTGATACTTTAAAACCAGGAAACTCCCACTTAATGATAGAAGCATACGCAACAAGTGTTTCAAGATCAAAGTACTTCACAGTACTCATCACTTCATCAGCAAACAATATATCAAATCCCGCTGCTTTTATATCACTTATGGCATGCGCTAGATCCCACTCATTTTCTGAAAAGTTCTTATTGGGACCTCCCAGTAGTTTTTGGCTAAGAAGATGATTGTTAAGTCCTCCAACTTGTTGGGTAATAAAATATCCATCATCTGTTAAACCTTGATATACCTCAAATGGATCATAATCATCATGACGATTAATAATGATTGAAAAATCACCCTCTTTAGGTATCGTTAAACGATTGAGTTCATTTTCATGCAAGGTTATTCCTAAAGGAACTAGTTTTTCTTTACAAAGAGCCAAATTCGGAGGATAAGATTCAGTAACTGTCGTCAAATCATAAGGATGATCCAAAGAAAGTAAAAACTCTCCTCCACCTGTCCCCATATCAAGTAATCGATCTTCTTTTGAAAGATATGATTGAATGATTGTTTTATAATCCCAAGGCATTGGTTCAAACTCAGTTCGTTGATAGATTTTTTCAAAATCCCAACCTACAAACAACGTTTCTTCTATGTCCGTTAATTTCTTAACATTCATTTTGTAACAAATCCCCAATTAATAATCCATATACAAGTTCATCCGTAAAAATCGGATGACCTTGTTGATCTTTTTTAAACGCAGCACGTTCTCTCAAACAACCTTCTCTTTTAAATCCAACCTTTTCCATCACTCTCCAAGAGGCAATATTATCAGGATTACATTTCGCCGTAATTCGATGTGCATTTTTTTGTTTAAATGCATATCTTACAAGTTCTTTTGCGCCTTCAGTGCAATACCCTTTACCTTGATAATCGGGATGAAAAATATATCCTAAAGAAAATTCTTGAAAATCTTGTGGAAATGTTCTTCCCAAATAATAATGACCAATCATTTGATTATTTTCTTTCATCATACAAGCATAAAAGATTTCTTCATCTACATATCGTTCAAAGAGCTTTTTTAATCCTTCATATGTGAACGCGTCGCGTTCATACTTCATCACTTCTTCATTAGAAACATACGCATACATCGCATCTAAATCAGTATGTTTGATTGGTCGAATGATTAAGTGTTTTGTCTCCATATCGTTATTCTCCTATCTTGTATTTGTCTCTACTTGTTTTATATATTCGCTTACAGACATCTTTTTTGCTAGCGCTTTGATAAATTCGTATGGTATATCATTGATATTTTTAAATCTAAGACAGCTTTTACCCATATCAAGCAACTTACCAGTATGTTCTTTGTAAGTCTCTTTCGCCCAATTTAATAGTGTTTCATCTCCATAGATACCCATATGATAAATTGCTATATGATTTTTTTGAGAAGCCAAACTGATGAATGGTAAGGGTTCATTTTTGCGATTGAGATAGCCTTTAGGATAACGTGATAACGGTACTACATATGTAATCATTCCATATTGATAAACTTCTTCAAATCCTTTTGGAAGATTACTCAATAAGATTTTTCTAATCTTCTTTATCACTTGTTTTCTTTCCTTTGGTAATGCAAGCAAATAATCATTAACATTATCTACATCATATTTCATTAAAACACCTCCATCAAATTTATTATATCACGCTTTCACCTCAAAAAATGATAAAAAAAAGTGAAGTTTCCTCCACTTAATTTAAATAATCTTCTAACATCGTTTTTACTTCTTTCGCAGTTGGCACACGACCAGATGAAACAATTTTTTTATCAAACATTAATCCTGGTGTTCTAAGTAAACCAGTTTTTGATATTTCATCTAAATCTGTAATATATAGGACTTCAACTCCATCAAGCGAAATGTCTTTCACAACTTTTTCAACATTAGACAGTAGTTTCTTACAATTTTTACATCCTGATCCTAATACTTTGATTACCATGTTTATATCCTCCTAAATAATTTTACGACAAAGCGGGGGAAATTTACAAGCATTATACTGATTCACAAATCAATATAATCTGTAATTACTTCTTGTTTCTTACATGCATTGCAGTATTTTCTTTTTTCGTTTCAAAATCTGTTTTCATTCGTTGAAAAAAGTTTAATGGTCTCATATTTTTACCATAGTTCCTTGGATGAAATCCAGGGAACTTCTTTTGTAACAAATTCGCTACAACACTCCAATATGCCCAACCATCATCTTCTGCATTGTCATTGATGATATTTTTTAATTCTGCTTTAATTCTTCCAAGTGGTGTGATACTACTAACATCTTTCGAATAGCCATTACCGTTGCCATTAGTGCTAGAAGCGGTCTTCGCTTTCGTTGCTTTTTTCACTTCTTTTTTCGGTGCTTCAGCTGTCTCGTCATTCATCAACATTTTATCTAAATATGCAAATGCTTCACAAGAGTTTACAAGCGCAATCGGAGTTTTACTTTCTCCCATTCCAAAGACGAATATATTGTCTTCACGTAACCTTGTCACAAGTTTCGTGAAGTCACTATCACTTGAAACAATACAAAAACTGTTTACTTTCTCAGAATATAAAATATCCATCGCATCAATGATCAATGTAAAGTCACTGACATTTTTTCCTGATGTGTAAGAATATTGTTGTACCGGTGTCAATCCGAATTCATTGATTTTTGTTTTCCATGGATTGAGTTGCGGTGTAGTCCAATCTCCATATACACGACGATAATTGATTTTACCGTATTTATTGGCTTCATCAATAATCAGTTCAATGTATTTTGGTGATATATTTTCCGCATCAATTAATAAAGCGATACTTTTACCTTCTACTTCCATAAATCCTCCTCTCTTTTGTTATTTTAGACGTTCATTTAACAAATCTTTAATGTCCTTTAACAAATCTTCTGTTTTAGGTTCTTGCGCTGCCAACTTTTTCTTTTCATCTTCTAGACGTTGTTTTTCTTCATCCAACTGCTTTTGAAGTAAAATTTCCTCTTCATTGATTTTGTTTCTAAATTTAGTAATCAAATGAATCATCAAGAAAATGACAAACGCAATAATGACAAAGTCCATAATACTTTGAATAAACTTTCCATAATAAATCGCATTTTCTGTAATACCAGCTTCAACATTGGCTTCTCGAATAACGTACTTGTAATTCTCGAATCCATCTTCGCCTAGTATCAAAGAAAATACAGGTGAAACAATATCATTTACAAAACTAGTAACAATTTGTCTAAATGCCGCACCCATAATAAACGCAATGGCTAAATCAATAACATTGCCTTTTTTTATAAATAGTTTAAACTCTGTAAAGAACTTTTTCATTCTATCTCCCCCGTTTTGTCGTAAATATATTATAACATTTTTTTGAAAAGAAAACCATTCTAATAAGAAAGGACACAAAAATGTGTCCTCTTAGTTTACTTTTCTTTATCAATAACTTTCAATATTTCTTGACCGAATTTTCTTACAACACCAGTAACTAGTGCATTTCCCATCATAAAATATCTTCTTCTAAAAGGCATTCCTGTGTTTGTCCAATTATCCGGAAACTCATTTAGTCTTTCTGCCTCTACAGGAGTGATAAGTCTTTTTCTATTTGTTTTTACATCGAAAATAACATGGGTGCTTCTATTTACAGAAGCCTCACTAGTCAACATAGTTCTACCAGGCCTATCAAGTGGATCTGGATAAACCATTTTACCCTCACTGTAATTATATTCAATTCCTGTTTCTTTATTTACTCTTGCAATTTTCTTGCTCCCTTTTAAACTCATAAATTTCTTATCAGATCCATCTAAAAAATATTTCTCTTCTATGTCTCCTTTTTCTACAATTTCTTTAAGAAATATTTGCTTTTCTTGGATTGGCTCTACCTTCGCAGTAAAGACCTCATTATCTATCATAATTCCAGAATTCTCAAAACCAAACTTAAAATTATTAGTCATCACAACTAAATCATCATAGGAATTTTTAGAGATGTTAGTTTGTTTATTTTTGGATAAGTCATTTTTTACTGGAAATGCTTTTGCAATCAAGCCTTCAATAGTAATATTATTGTAATAATCTTTATGATTCAAAGATTTATAATAATTTGTAGTCTTGTGAAAACCAAAAATAAATACTCTTCGTCTTCTTTGTGGATGTCCATAATCTGCTGCATTTATAACTCGCCATTCTACTCCATAACCTAAATCACTCATTGAACGCAACATTATTCCAAAATCTCTACCTCTTTGTTTTGAAGGAGATTTAAGTAATCTATCAACATTTTCAAGCAAAACAAAAGGAGGTCTCTTCGCTTCCAAAACATCCCTGATTTGCCACCATAATACACCTTTAATACCTTGTATACCTTTTTCTTTAGATAGGGTTCTAGCCACAGAATAATCCTGACATGGAAATCCCCCAACAAGAAGCGTGTGAGCTGGTATTTCATTTTTTTTGTCAACCAAACTAATATCTACATTAGAATGCTTATCTGATTCACCAAACCTTGTTTGATAGCAATCAAAAGCATGTTGAACTTTTGTAGATGGTTCCCATTGATTAGAGAATACAAAATCAAAATTAGACTTTTCACTTACTTTTCCATTCTTATTCATCTTTACATCATTTAATCCGACTCTAAATCCGCCTACTCCAGCGAATAATTCTACAACTGTTTTGTCCATTCTATCACCTATAAGTGTGTCTTACATTAATATTACTGTTATGCTATAATAACTATATGAACAATATACCAAATTTAAGATCATAATTCAAGATCAAAGTGTTATTATTTTCGAAAAGGGGTTGCGAAAATGGATAAAAATCGAGAATTAACAAAAGAGGAAATACTTAAAAAAGCAGATACTGCCATCGGTAAAAATTTTGAATACTATAATTACTCTGGACAACATAATAAAGGTGGATTTGGACAGATAATTGAAGAAGAGTTATTTGAATACAAAGCAAACTCTGATTCTGGTCCTGATTTTAGCAATGCTAACATTGAACTAAAGGTTACTCCATATAAAGAGAACAAAAATGGTACTTTCTCCTCAAAAGAAAGACTAGTGTTAAATATAATCAATTATATGAAAGAACATAATAAAGATTTCTATACCAGTTCTTTCTGGAATAAAAATCAACATTTACTCATACTATTTTATAAGTATGTGAGTGGATTAAAGAAAAAAGACTTTGTTATCACTCATAAATTATTATATGACTATCCTGAAGAAGACTTTGAAATAATCAAGCAAGATTGGCATATAATCATTAACAAAATCAGAGCTGGTTTGGCTCATGAAATATCTGAAGCTGATACATTATATCTTGCGGCTTGCACTAAAGGAGTCAACAGTCGCTCAATGAGGAAACAACCATTTTCTAGTATCTTAGCGAAACAACGAGCATATAGTTTTAAACAAAGTTATATGACTCAATTGGTGAGACAACTACTGTCAAGCAAACAGGAATTAGAACCAATCTTAACGTCAGAAGAGTTGAGAACTAATACTTTTGAAGAAGCAATAAATAGCAAACTTACTCCTTATTTTGGTAAATCAGAGGCTGAATTATGTAGTATCTTTAATTTAGAAACAAAAGCAAAGAGCAAATATGCTTTATTGATTTCAAGAATGCTAAAAATAAACAATAACTTGAGTCATTCAAAAGAGTTTATCATGGCAAACATTACTCCAAAAACTATTAGAGTCGAAGAGAATGGTAAAATTAAGGAACATATGTCTTTTCCGGCATTCAACTATAAAAAAATCGTCTCAACTAGTTGGATAAAATCGAACTTGAGAAATTTATTCGAAACTACTAAATTTATGTTTATTGTTTTTCAAAAGAAAGATGGAGAGTATTATTTTGAAAAAATCAAGTTTTGGAATATGCCTTTATCAGTATTAGATAATCAAGTAAAAGAAACTTGGTTAAGAACTAAAGAAATCATAAGTAGTGGAGATATCGTTAAGTCAGTTAGTGCTAAGGGAATTCGAAGAACCAATTTCCCTGGAAGTAGGTACAATCACGTTTGTCATGTTAGACCACATGCAATTAATTCTAGTGACACTTATAAACTACCTGTAGCAGATAAAAAAACAAATGCTAACGAATATACAAAACACTGTTTTTGGCTTGATAAAGATTATATACTTGAGATAATTGGTTAAAAAAACAGACTCATTTTCGAGTCTGTTTCCTTATTCATTAAAGATGCGAATCATTTCTTCTACATCGTCTTCAGATAGTGCAATGGGGATTAACAACATATTGTTTCTTACAACTTCATCTTCTTTTAGATCATCGATAAAAGCTTGTAAACTGTCATTTTCATCAAGTTGAGTTTCTAGTTCATCACTAGAATCAAACACCAATATAACCGCTGTTTTAAATCCTTCACGATATACATAAGCCTCAACTGTTATATCTTCATCTTCAAAAGAGTTTAGTACATCTCCGATAAAAGCTGATGCGTTTTCTGATTTCTCATATCCTTGATCAACAAAAGAATTTTCAACGCGTCCAATATTGGCACATGCACTAAGTAGAAGGACAAATGTGATTGAAACAATAAATAATAATTTTTTCATTTGCATAACCTCCTTATCCCCATTATAGCCTTTATATTCAATATATACAAGCCAGACAAGGTATTAGAAAAGTGAGTCCCTTCGTGGACTCACTTTGTTAGTTAAATAGACAATCCATCACATTTTCTAAATGGATATTGAAGAAATATTCTTCTATTTTTTTATCTTCTAGTTTTTCTCTAACTGATGCTTCATCATACTTAGTACCGATAAACAATTCTTCTAATTCATCTAGTGGTTTCGCACCTAAAAAATCACCAAATATTTTCATGTCAGAAATAACGCCATCTTTGACATTAAATTTAAACTCAACTTTGCCACCTTGGTAACGATTCGATTTCTCAATCGAAAACTCAGGTGACTCTCCATAATTCCATTCCCAAGTATTATATCTTGTTTCCATCAGTTCGTTGATCTTATCTAAGTCTGTTTTTGACAAATGATAAACATGTTCCTTAATATTTTCAGTATCAAGCAAATATTTCAAGAGTCTCTCTTCAAACTCACTCATCGTAATTTCTTCTTTTAAATATGGTTTAATATTTGTTACTCTCGCTCTATTCGATTTGATTCCTTTAGAAGCAATCTTATCTTGTTTAACGTTTAATACATCCGCAATCATTGCTAAATTCACATCAAACAGAATAGTCCCATGATGCAACATCTTATTTTTGTAATAACTTTGTGCATTCCCACTGATTTTTTTACCTTCAACAACGATATCATTACGACCACTAAACTCAGCTGGGACACCTAAACTATTTAGCGCCTCAATCACCGGCTCAGTAAACTTAATATAATTGTTTAAATTATCTTTTAACGTATTGGTCACAAAACTAAAATTTAGGTTTCCTAAATCATGGTAGACAGCTCCTCCACCAGTAATTCTTCT
>DFNN01000095.1 GCA_002376065.1 Caryophanales bacterium UBA3566 | reverse complement strand
TTGCGAAGAGCAGTGAGTAAAAAACAACAAGATATTTTAGAAAAAGAACGAGATCGATTTGTTCGATATTCGACAAAACAAGGACATAATCCTATCATCAGTAATGAGATTTATGATTATATTGTCAAATTTGCGAATTATGGATTTAATCGAGCACATAGTGTGGCTTACGCGATGGTTTCTTATTGGATGGCGTATTTAAAAGCGAATTATCCTGCCTATTTTATAAGTGTTCTTTCAAGTAGTGTAATTAGAAGTGAAAAAAAGATACAAGAGTTTGTCTATGAGGGATTTAAGCATGGGATTGAAATCATTTCACCTGATGTCAATCGTTCGACAAATCGTTTTGAGCCAGATAACCAATATTTATTGTATCCTCTTCCAGGAGTGAAATATGTTGGAGTGAATGCGGCGAAAGTAATTATTGAAGAAAGAAACAATAAAAAATTTACTTCTTATGTAGATTTTGTATCGAGAATGCATAAATTAATTAATAAAAGAGTGATCGAAAGCTTGATTTATGCTGGTGCATTGGATTTGTTTTCACTTTCAAAAAGAACGATGGTTGAGTCACTTGAAGATGTCATAAATTTCAGTGAATATGGACAACATATTGTGGAACATGAATTTGTGATTAAACAGCAAGATGAATTTTCATTTGAAGAGTTAAGAGAATTTGAACATCAGGTGCTTGGGTTTAACTTATCAATGAATCCTTTAAAAAAATATCAGGCATTGATCATCAAACATGAATTGTTAAAACCAAGTGAGTTAAATGAAAATCACGTTGGCCAAAGCATTAGAATGGCAGGTGTAATTCAACGGATTCATCAAATTACAACGAAAACAAATAAACAGATGGCATTTTTGACCATTAGTGATGAGTTTGTCTCAATGGATGGTGTGCTATTTAGTAAACAATACGATGAATATCAAAACCTTTTAGAGGTGAATGGTGTCTACTTACTCAAGGTAAAAGTAGAAAAACGTGAAGACAATACACAATTGATCATCAATCAGATGCATCGATTATAAGTAAAGCGTATTCATTACCGTATTGTTATGTAAGGTGCGCTTGTGTTGTGTTATAATAAGTTCGGTGGTGATATTATGAAAAAAATAGCTGTAATGACCTCTGGTGGAGATGCGCCTGGAATGAACGCTGCAGTACGTGCGGTTGTTCGAAGTGCGTTGCATCATGGGTTTGAAGTTTACGGTGTCTACTATGGATACAAAGGATTAGTAGAAGGAAAAATTGAAAAATTGAGTAGGGGAGATGTTTCGCGAATTATTAACCGTGGTGGAACAGTTCTTGGAAGTGCAAGATACCCTGAGTTTTTGAAAGAAGAAGTTCGTCAAATTGCTGTCGATCGGTTAAAAGCATTTGGAATTACTGGTTTGGTGGTTATTGGTGGAGATGGAACATATAGAGGAGCGCAATCATTGAATGAAATGGGCATCAAATGTATTGGATTACCTGGTACGATTGATAATGATATTTCTTCGACTGATTATACAATAGGATTTCACACGGCCTTACAAACTGTTGTCGATGCCATTGATCGATTACGTGATACATCGATGTCACATCAGCGATGTAGCGTGGTAGAAGTGATGGGACGTAATTGTGGTGATTTGGCTTTATATGCTGGGATTGCTGGTGGAAGTGAGTTCATCATTACACCGGAAACAGGATTTGATAAACAACTTACTTTAGATGCAATTCGTGATTCACATTTACGCAACAAACGGCATGCAATTGTTGTTGTGACTGAACATATGCTTGATGTAGATGAACTATCAAAAGATATTGAAGAATTTACTGGTTATGAAACAAGAGCAACTGTTTTAGGGCATATCCAACGTGGTGGAGATCCAGTGGCATTTGATCGTGTGATGGCGACTGAAATGGGTGAATATGCAGTCGAGTTATTGAAAAAAGATATTGGTGGACGTGCGATTGGATTAAGTGGGTTAAATATGATTGATTACGACATCAAAGAAGCATTAACAATGAAAAGTGATGTTTCAAATAAACGTTATGGATTGGTCGGAAGACTGAAATAAGGAGGAAATGATGATACCTTTTAATCAAACAAAGATTATTTGTACAATTGGGCCAGCTACTGAAACTTATGAGATGATGAAAAGTCTTGTGGAAGCAGGAATGGATGTCATGCGTATGAATTTTTCACACAGTAATCATGAAGAACATTTGACTAGATTGAATACGCTTGATCAAGTAAACAAAGATTTGAATACTCATGTTGCAGCATTACTTGATACAAAGGGTCCAGAAATTAGGACGCATAAATTCAAAAATGGGAAAGCAGAAGTTATTGAAGGATCAAAAGTAACGATTCATATGGAAGAAATTTTAGGGGATGAAACAAAATTTAGTATCAATTATGGAGAACTTTATAATGATGTAAAAGTCGGTGATACGATTCTTGTTGATGATGGTTACTTGGCATTAAAAGTTGAAAAAATAACACAACAAAAAACGATTATTACAACTGCTGAGAATACCCATCTGATTAAAGACCGTCGAGGAATTAATGTTCCTGGAGTAAAATTAAGTATGGACTTTATTTCTGATAAGGATTACGAAGACATTGTTTGGGGATGTAAGAATAATGTCGATTTTATTGCGGCTTCTTTTGTAAGACGCGCGAGTGATGTACAAGAAATTAGAAATATTATGAAGCAAAATGGAAATACAGATATCCGCATTATATCCAAAATAGAGAATAAAGAAGGCGTCTTGAACATTGATGAAATCATTGATATATCAGATGGAATTATGATTGCACGTGGTGATCTTGGAGTAGAAGTTCCTGCTGAAGATGTACCAGTTATTCAAAAAAGTATCATTGATAAATGTTTGGCAAAAGGGAAAATAAGTGTCACTGCGACGCAAATGCTTGAGTCAATGATTGAGCATCCACGTCCAACAAGAGCAGAAGTAAGTGATGTTGCGAATGCAATATATGATGGAACAGATGCGATTATGCTTAGTGGTGAAAGCGCAATTGGACTATATCCGGTTGAAAGCGTCGAAACAATGGTGAAAATCGCGAACAAAATTGAAGGACAAGTTAATCGAAAATCTTTGGTTAAACGTGCAAATAAAGAAACCGATCGTTCTCGTAAAATTGAAACATCGATTGCAATTAGTGTAGCATATACGGTTATTCAAAGTGAAGTAGATTTGATAATTGTCCCAACAATGAGTGGAAACACTGCGCGTTATTTATCTAAATTTAGACCAAATACGAGAATATTAGCTTTAACACCAACTGACAAAGTTGCAAAATCATTGAAGCTTCATAGTGGAGTAGAACCAATTCAATTTGATTTGGTAAAAGATGTAGAAACCGTTGTTTCTAAAGCAGTTGATTTGGTTAAAAAGGAATATGATATTCATTCTGGTAATCGAATTATCATTACTGGTGGTTTCCCAATTGGGGCTCCAACAAACGGTATGCGCATTATTGATATTGAATAGAGGTTGCTTAGGCAATCTCTTTTTTTTTATTTTTTTATAAAAACTCTTGACAACTAGACAATGTATGCTACTATATATAGTATAGTACCGAAAAAACGAGGTGATATAATGAGCACACAACTAAAAAAAGGTGTATTAGAACTTGTTGTGTTGAGCAAAATGGAAGAGAAAAATCGTTATGGATATGATATCTATCAAGAGATAAGTCAACATATGATTATAAGTGAAAGCACGATTTATCCCATATTGCGAAAAATTGTAAAAGAAGGATTATGTGAAACATATTTAAAAGAATCAACAGAGGGTCCACCAAGAAAGTATTTTAGATTAACCAAAAAGGGGAAAGAAAAATTGTTATTTTTAAGGCAAGATTGGTTGAAGTTTCAACGAGTTGTCAATTTAATGATAAGAGGTGAGAAATATGAGTAAGAAAGAATTTTTACAAAGATTGAGTCAAGGACTTGATTTATTAGATGAAGTTGAAAAAAGAGAAATTATCGGTTTTTATGAAGAACGATTTCATAGTGGTACAGCCTATGAAGGAAAAACAGAAGAAGAAGTAGTTTCAGAATTGGAATCTCCTGAAACAATTGCACGAAACGTACTTGAAGAGTATGGAATTAATCCAAAATTTATTAAAACAAAAGAGCAAAGATACAATAATGTTGATAGTGGACAAGTGATTGGTGTAGCATTGTTTGATGTGTTTGTTGCGAGTTGGTTGTTACCGGCAGTTGTATCTATCTCGTTTGCACTCTTTGCATCACTCATTAGTTATGTTGGTGTGGTTCCATTGATTATTGGTGAACATACAATCGCTGATCAGTATTTATTCGCATTTTTAACTGCAGGTTATGTCTTGTTATTCTTTATAGCAATCGCCATATTAGATCTGTCTATCGGTTTAATTAAGAAAATAGTTGTTTGGCATCTCAATGCCTTTAAATTAAAAAATCGTGAAAAATGGATTAAAAAATTATCGAAAGTGTCGATTGATCGTATGTGCAAAACGAGTGGAACGATGAAGTTCTTACGCAGTATTTTGATTATTGGGAGTATTGTGACTATTGGTTATACTGGATATCATCTATTCTTTGGTGAACAACAATATTTTGCAAGTTATGCGAATATACAAAAAGAAACTGATGAATATTATACTGAAATCACTGATGTAGAAAAATGGTCGATTATAACAAATCTAGATTCTGTTGATGTAGAAATTAAACCAACACAAAGAGAAGATATTTATATCTCTCATACATATACAGATAATCAAGATTTTGAAATTGATGTTGATCAAACCAATCATACAATTACATTAACTCAAGAAATAAGTATGGTTAATTTCTTTAGCATTCAGGATATTGCATGGTGGTTCTCAGATGGAAGTGAAATCGTTATTGAAGTTCCTGAAGAATTATTGTTTGAAACGATAGATGTTTCAATCATAAATGGAGATTTTGATCTTGAAGATGCTTCTGTTGATACATTAATCGCTGATGTTATGAACGGGAAAATAATGATTACTAATGTCATGCTAGACACAGATACAATACTAGAAGTAACAAATGGAAGTATTTATGTTTATGATACTGTTTCAGTTAATAGTGGAGACATGAAAACTGTTAATGGAAACATAGTTTTAAAGAATGTTGTGTTTGATGCTTATGTGTTGAGAACAGAAAATGGTAAAATAATGTTGGATGAATTGAATGTCGATTTGCAAGATGGATTGACACTTGATGCGAAAACAACAAATGGAGCAATTGATTTAAATAATGTGTATGTAGCTGATGTGTTACTTAGAACAACGAATGGATCTGTCGACTATTTTAATGAAGATCATACATTCATTTTAGATGATTTAGACGTGAGTACAGTTAATGGTAGTTATGAAGGAAATGTTGAAGATTAATTCACTTGACTAGTAAGAAAAAGTAGCATATAATTATACCCGACCGACCATTCGGTCGGGATTTTTTTATAAGAAAGAGTGATGAGATGAAAACAATTATTAGCTATGCTACAAATAAAGCAATTACAGTATTTATGGCAGTAACAATTATCGTGATTTTTGGGGTTGTATCTTTTACAAGATTAACAACGGATTTATTCCCAAGTATGAATATACCTTATGCGGTTGTGGTGACAACTTATCCTGGAGCGAGTCCAAGCGAAGTTGAACAGCGACTTTCGCGTCCTTTAGAAGAAACGTTTGCGACAACGACGAATGTGAAAGACATTGTCTCGATGTCACAAGAGAATGTAAGTATTTTGACACTTGAGTTTAATACAGATACAGATATGGATGGTGCAATGATTGAGATGCGTGAGAATCTTGATCAAGTCATCAATTTTTTGCCTGATGAAGTATCGCGTCCGATGATTATCAAAATCAATCCGGATATGCTACCGATTATGCAGTTTAGTGTATCAAAAGAAGGATTATCAAAAGAAGAATTAACCAATTATGTGAATAATAATTTGATGTCACGTATTGAACGTATTTCTGGAGTGGCAAGTGTGTCAATGAGTGGGGCATATGAGTCAGAAATTCAGGTGATGTTGAATAATGAGCGAATTGATCAAATCAATCAATCTTTGGCTACGATGTTAGAAATGGCTGGGATTGAAGAAGGCGATGAAGGGTATATTCAACTTGATCGTGATTTGATTGGCCAAATTTTGCAAGCTCAAAATTTGGCATTTCCTGTTGGATATGTTGACATAGAAAATGTTGATTATTTGGTTCGAGTTGGAGATGATATTGGTTCAGTTGAGGAGTTACAGGAACTAGTTATTTTACATTTACCTATGATGGCGATGAGTTATACGTTAGATGATATTGCTGATATTGAAATGGTAAATGCAAATGAAAATGCTTATGCAAAAGTAAATGGTGAAAATGCGATTACATTGACAGTACAAAAGAGTAGTAATTTTGCGACAACCGATGTGACGAGTGAATTGCTTGCAGAAATTGCGTTGTTAGAAGATAGTGATGATATTGATATTACGGTGTTGCTTGATCAAGGTGAATATATTGAAATGGCAACAGGGAGTGTAGTAGATAACTTATTAATTGGTGGAATATTGGCTGTTTTAGTTTTGTTTTTCTTTTTAAGAAGTTTTAGAGCAACGTTTATTGTTGGTGTTGCGATTCCAATTAGTTTGTTGTTTGCGATAATTTTAATTTATCTTTCAGACATTACGTTAAATATTGTGTCTTTAGGAGGGCTTGCTTTAGGTATTGGTATGTTGGTTGATAACTCGATTGTAGTTATGGAGAATATTTTCCGTATGAAGCAACAGGGATTATCAAACAAAGAAGCTGCAATTAAAGGGACAAGTCAAGTGGCTTCAGCGATTACTGCTTCTACGTTAACAACGATCAGTGTATTTATTCCAATTATGTTTATTGAGGGATTTATTAAAGAAATTTTTATGCAGATGGCATTAACCATAACGTTTAGTTTGGTTGCTTCATTGTTGATTGCATTGACACTTGTTCCAAGTGTCGCATCAAAAGTACTAAAAGAAGATGAAGTATCAAAAGAACGTAAAGGATTTATGAAGTTAAAAGAAGGTTATCGTAAAGTATTTATTGGATTCTACCGTTTGAAATTTGTGTTTTTACCACTGATTTTAATTGTGTTTGGATTGTCTATTATGTTGGCTTTAAGAAACGGATTTGAGTATTTTCCTAGTAGTGATGAGGGACAATTATCAATTACTGTTTCAAATCCTGTTGAAAATCCATTAAGCCAGACAGAGTTTTTCGCTGTGTTGGATGAGCTTGATGATGAACTTTTGATGTATGATGATGTTGAAAGTGTCGGAATTACACTTGGTGGTGGTGATGGTGTTATGCTTGGTATTACAGATGAAAATCAAGCAACCGTCAATGTTATTTTAAAAGAGGATAGAACCAATTCTACGATTCATGCTGAGGAAGAGTTTTCGAAAATGATGCAGGAATCGTTTATGATGGTGGATTATGAGATTCAAGGTACACAGGCAATGACGGATGCATTGACTGGTAGTGGGATTCAAGTTGAGTTATCTGGTGATGATTTAGATACCCTAAAGAGTGAAGCAAATGCATTAGCTCTTGCGCTAGGGGATATTGAAGGTTTAAGAGATATTGATGCTGGTATCGGTATTGAAGCTGATGAAATAAAAGTTGTTGTGGATAAAGAAACAGCGATGCAATACCAGATAACAGTTGCACAAGTTTTAGGTGCAGTGAGTGGTGCATTGCAAGAAGTGAGTTCAATTACTTCGTTGTCAATTAGTGGAGAATTGTATCCTATCTATTTACTCGATCCTGCTATTGATAGTGAGGCAACTGATATGCAGATTGAAGATATTGAGAATATTATTGTAGGATTCAATCAAGCAGCTGGAACACCGGTTATGGTTGGTGATGTAGCGAGTGTATCTTTTGAAAAAGGATTTGCTTCTATTATTCGACATAATGGTGTAAGAACTGTTACGGTTAGTGCTGCTTTTCAAGAAGGATATAATGCAAGTTTGGTTAGTCAGGATGTGGAAGCATTACTAGCTGATTATACGTTTGATGATGAGGTTGGATATACCATCTTAGGTGAAAATGAAGAAATCATGGAGGCAATCAATGTATTGATGCTTGCAGTTGCTTTGGGTGTTGTTTTAATTTATATGATTATGGCATCTCAATTTCAATCATTCCGTTACCCATTTATCATAATGTTCACCATCCCACTTGCGTTTACAGGAGGGTTCTTAATTCTCTTCTTTGCAGGATTACCAGTAAGTGTCATTTCTTTAATTGGATTGATTATTTTAACTGGTGTTGTGGTGAACAATGGAATCGTCTTAGTAGATTACATCAATCAATTAATCGATGAAGGGTACGAAATGTATGATGCGTTGATAGAAGCAGGTAAAACTAGATTACGACCAATTATTATGACGGCTTTAACCACTATTCTTGCGTTGTTTACGATGGCAATTGGTTACGGACAAGGTGCTGAAATGATGCAACCAATGGCGATTACAACAATTGGTGGATTGATTTATGGTACGTTGCTGACTTTGTTTGTTGTACCATCAATGTATGGAATTATGTATAAATTTGGTCGTCTGATTATGCAGCTTATGTTTACATTAATTTTGGTTGCTGCAGGTGTGATTTTATTTGTGTTATTAGAACAACTAGTGTTCTTAATACTTGGGATTGCACTTGGTTTGGGTATGATTGTTTATATTGTACTAGACCATAAAAGTGGTGTTGCTCATGACTAGAAAAGAAGAAATCTTATTCACTGTAAAAGAATTGATGTTGCATGAAGGGATTGATTCAAGTTTTACAATGGCATCACTAGCGAAAAGATTAGATATTGGAAAAAGTACAATTTATGAATATTTTCAAAACAAAGATGAATTGTTAAAGGATGCATTTTTGATGATAATTGAGGAATATGTACAAGAAGTATTACAGTTTGAAAATCTTGATCTTTATCCATTTGAACAAGCAATGAAAATGCAGTTAAATACATTGATGAGTAAAGCGTATTTAAGTCGAATGACAATTGAAGCATTCACTGATGAACATATTCACCATTTACCACCGATGTATAAAGATGAATTGCAGTTAAAAATGGAAGAAATTAAAGGGAAGATGGCTGAGAGGTTTATCTATCTATTCCAAAAAGCCATTGATGAAGGAATCGCTGATAAAGAAAAATTAATTGATAACGAAACAATGATTGGTAGTTTGGTCATGGGGGCGATTTTTAAATACATTGATGAGGCAAAATCAATCGAATTGGAGCCATTTGTCGATAAACTTTATCAGACATTGTTGTTGCTGATGTAAATGAAAAAAAATAGAAACTTTGAGAAAAAGTTTCTATTTTTTCATTTGATAGCTAAAAGCGGTTAGTTGTTCGTAATACGTAATAAATAATTCATCTTTATAAGAAATCATTACAGTATGTTTGAATAGATCAGCAAGTGAATGGGTGGTTGTTTTGGCCAATGTTTCTAATGCTGCTCTTTTTGTTTCACTTGTAATATTATTTTGCCAAAATATCTTCGGTTTTACCTTGCTTCTTAAAAAGTAATCTTGTTTTAATTTATACTGGGTTTCCTCATCTTGAATCATCTCAAATGCGAATTTGTAAACATCTTCTAGTTGGTAGTTTCCTTTAAATAGTGTTTGTTCTTTTGATTTGAAATATGCTTCTTTAAAGAAGTCAAATGCACTATTGAGTGATAAAAGATATTGGAGCATATGCTGACCAAAATATGCTTTGTTGTGAAAGATATCCAACATATGTTCGATTCCTTGTAATAGGTCGATGTCTTCAATTGATAAAACATCGCTTTTAATGATTTGATATGGTGCTTCTTGATCATAAAGATATTGAAATTTATTTGCTTCATTCCTTATTTTTGTTCCTTTTAAAAATTTTAAGAAACCAAGCTGTAATTCCTTTGCGCCTAATGAGAACACTTCATCGAATGTTTGTTTAAATGAATTGATATCTTCTTTTGGTAATCCGGCAATCAAATCTAAATGCAAATCAATGATGTTCTTTTCTTGAATTAGACGGATATTAGAAAAGAGTTTGTCATTATCTTGTAATCTATCAACAAGTTGGTTGGTTGAAACATTTGTTGATTGGATGCCAATTTCAAAACGAAACATTCCTTCTTTGGCATGAGTGTTTAAATGGTGAATGATTTTTGGGTCTAAGACATCACCGGTGATTTCAAATTGAAATACAGTTTGGTTGTTGTGATGTTCAATAATAAAATCAAGCAATGCTAAAGAATGTTTGTTTGCATTGAATGTACGGTCTAAGAATTTTATTGTTTTTGATCCGTTGGACATTAAATATAACACAGCGTCTTGGACTTTTTTTAAGTCAAAGAATCGAACACTTTTTTCTAGTGAGGATAGACAATAACTACATTTGTAAGGGCATCCTCTTGATGATTCTATGTAGGAAATTTTGTTTTTGATGTGTGGGATATCTTTTTTAAAATAATAAGGTGGTTTGATGCTTGATAAATCTTTGATTTCTTTTAATTCATTTTCGATAATAGTATGATTTTTTTTGTACATTAAGTTTGGTATGTGCTCATATGATGTGTTTTTATAGAGTGCTTCTAAAAGTAAATGAAAAGATTGCTCTCCTTCATTACGTATGATGAATTGAGCAAGGTTTTCTGATAACAAATGTTCTGATTCATAGCTCACTTCTGGACCACCTAAAATGATGATGATGTCTTCATCTTTTAGTGTTTCTAAGATTGTTTTAACGATAGAGATATTCCATATATACGTGCTAATTCCAAGGATGGTTGGTTGGATTTCTTTTATCGTATTGATGATCTTATGGGCATCATCTTTGATGGTGAATTCCAAAAGGTCAACATTATAAGAAGTGTTGGCTTTTAAAAGTCTAATTGCGTTGTTTGTGTGAATATATTTTGCGTCAATTGACATCAGAATTGTTTTCATAAAAATCACCAATAACATTGTACCATAGTTGTTGAAAATTAGATAGATGTGGTACAATAAACACGGTGGTGATTTGATGGATCAATTTAAATTACACGCAGACTATACACCGATGGGTGATCAGGTCAAGGCGATTAATTATTTAACAAAAAATATCCGCGATGGAATAAAGGAACAAGTGTTGCTTGGTGCGACTGGGACGGGTAAAACATTTACGATGTCTAATGTGATTTCAGCGGTGAATAAACCGACTCTTATCCTTGTACACAATAAGACACTTGCGGGACAATTGTATAGTGAATTAAAAGAGTATTTTCCTGAGAATAGAGTAGAGTATTTTATTTCATATTATGATTACTATCAGCCAGAAGCATATGTACCCTCAAGAGATCTTTACATTGAAAAAGATGCGCAAACAAATGATGAAATTGATGAAATGCGACATAGCGCTACTGCTTCCTTGTTAGAACGTAAAGATGTTATTGTGGTGGCGAGTGTGAGTTGTATTTATGGTATAGGAGATCCAGAGGATTACAAAAATTCCATGCTAACCTTACGTGTAGGCGACGAAATTGGTCGTGACAATTTGATGCGTAGACTTGTAGATATGTTGTTTGAACGAAATGATTTTGATTTCAATAGAGGATCTTTTCGAGTCAAAGGTGATGTGATTGAAGTATTACCGACGTATTCTAAGACAATTGGGATTCGTGTTGAACTTTTTGATGATGAAATTGAACGTATTCGTGAGTTTGATGTTGTGACGGGTGAAATCATCAATGATTATTCTGTGATATCATTGTTTCCGGCAACACAGTTTGTCACAAACAAAGACAAACTCGATGAAGCAATTCATCGTATTGAACTAGAACTACAAGAACGAATTCGTTATTATAAAGAAAATGATAAATATTTAGAGGCAGAACGAATAGAACAACGTACAAATTATGATTTAGAGATGTTAAAAGAAATTGGTAGTTGTAGCGGAGTTGAGAATTATTCTCGTCATTTGTCACTGAGAGAAGCAGGAGAAACTCCATCTACTTTAATGGACTTTTTTGGTGATGATTATTTATTGATTGTTGATGAATCTCATGTTACATTGCCACAAGTACGTGGAATGTATAATGGTGATCGAGCAAGAAAAATGACACTTGTCGATTATGGTTTTCGTTTACCAAGTGCAATAGATAACCGTCCTTTAAATTTTGAAGAGTTTAATAAGAAAATCCATCAAGTTGTTTATTTAAGTGCGACACCTGGTGACTACGAATTAGAGAAAACACCTTATGTTGTTGAACAAATTATTCGTCCAACAGGGTTACTTGATCCGGTCATTGAAGTTCGCTCTAAAGATGGTCAAATTGATAATATTGTGAAAGAAATTCTTGAAAGAATCAAGGTCAATGAACGTACACTAATTACGACCTTGACCATTAAAATGAGTGAGGACTTAACAGCGTATTTAAAAGAGTTGGGGATTAAGGTTGCGTATTTGCACAGTGAAATCAAATCTTTAGAACGAATCGAGATCATTCGTGAGTTACGTTTGGGGACATATGATGTTGTCGTCGGAATTAACTTGTTAAGAGAAGGTCTTGATATTCCTGAAGTTGGATTGATTACTATATTAGACGCCGATAAACAGGGGTTCTTGAGAAGTGCAAGAAGTTTAATTCAAACAATTGGGCGAGCTGCACGTAATGAACACGGAAAAGTTATTATGTACGCAGATAAAATGACTGATGCGATGATTCAAGCAATTGATGAGACAAATCGTCGTCGTGAAATTCAAGAGACATTCAATGTAAAAAATAATATTACTCCTACAACGATTAAAAAGGCTATTCGTGAGTCGATTAGTGTGAAACTTGATGTGTTTGATGATGAACAAACGAAATCGTTATCTGAGTTAACAAAAGCAGAAAAACAAGAAGCGTTGTTTGACTTAGAAAAAGAAATGCGTTCAGCAGCTGGAAAGCTTGATTTTGAAAGAGCTGCAGAACTTCGAGATATTATTTTAGAAATTAAAGCTAGTATGTAAAACAGCACAATTTTTGTGCTGTTTTTTTAGACGCCAACAGTGTTATTTTTTATTTGATATGGTATAATATTGACAATCTTTAAGGAGTGATGCGATGAATAGTATAGGGTACATCATACTTAGTTTTATCGTTGCTGTTTCTTTGATTGATATTGGGATTGAGTATTTGCATATTAAAAGATATCGTGAACCAATCCCTGAAGAGATGAAAGATTTGTATGCGAAAGTGACTTATGGTCGATATATCAAAAAAGAAAAGAGAATATTTTTGTTTTCAATGATTAAGTCGGCAGGAAGAATTATTATATTTTTTGTATTTAGCGTTTTTGGGTTGTTTTTATCATTTTCGCAAAATATCAACCATCTAGTGAAATCACCTAGTGTAGAATACTTACTGTTTATTGGGGGTTTTTTTGGAATTATTTTTATGTTTGATATGCTTTTGGAATATATCGAAGAGTTTGTTTATAGATCGAAAAAGAAATCGAAAAAAAACATCACGACATTCTTTGTATTTCTCTTAAAAAGGTTTGGAATTGTCTTTGGATTAGGTGGAGTAGCCATTTTTTTGATGATTGTGTTATATGATGTTTTAGGTTTTATATTTTTCTTTATCTTACTAGTCTTTATTGAAAGTATTGTTGTGTTGTTTAGTTTGTTTTTTACGAAATTATTGGTTCTTTTTGTGTATAAGTTAAAACCTTTAGAAGAAGGAGAACTAAAAGAACAGATTCAAGTATTCTTACGCCAAGAAGGGTATCAAATAGAAGATGTTTATGTGTTAAACCAAGGAAATAAAGGATCTGACATGAATGCTTTTGTGAGTGGGTTTTCTTCTAGAAAACGAATAGTTTTGTTTGAGTCTTTAGTGAAAAAATTGACAAACGATGAGATTGTTGCGGTGATTGCCCATGAGTTAGGACATCAAAAATACGGACATATATTGTATAATATGGCGTTGTCATTTTTCTTAGTGAGTGGATTTGTGTTCGGCTTGGGATTATTGATGAGTGAATCTATTTTTTCGACAAGTTTTGGGTTTGACTCACAGCATATTGGATTTTCGATATTGCTTTACATTTATTTACTAGATGGATTTATGATGTTGGCGAGATTTGGATTGTCCTATAATTCTAGACGATTTGAGTATCAAGCAGATCATTATGCGGCTACAGTATGGTATAAAGAATCACTAAAAAATGCGTTGATTAAAATTACGAAAAGAAATATTGAACATTTAACGCCACATCCAATATATGCGATGATTTATTTTACCCATCCTAGTTTGGTTGAACGGCTAAAGAAATTAAATGAGGAGGAATATTATGAATAGAAAATTTATTAATTTCTTATTAAAATTTGGAGTGATTGTGGCTGCTTATGTTGTAGCAGCGCAATATATTGATGAACAGTTGATTTTGTTTGTGACAATTGGTATTTCATTAACGTATATTGTGTATCGCTATTTCTCGAAGAAAGATCCACTAGATGAATTGAAAAGGTATAGTAATGTACCAAATTATCTTCGTAAAACAGAAAGAGCTTTTTCACGAAATCAAACCAAACAATCTGTTTATATGGCGTATGGGAAAATCTATGAAGGAGAAATTGAAGAGAGTAAAGCATTTTTGAAGAATATTGATTTGCAAGTATTAAAAGAAAGCGCTGAGACTTATCATATTTATCTCCAAACGATTTTGAGACATGAATATAGTGAAAAAAACATAGATGAGATTGAAGAAATCTTTAAGATAGCATTGACTGAACAGGCAATTCATCCAAATACAGAAAAAATTGCTAAGTTGATGATTTTGATGATTAAAGAAAAACATCAAGAGGCATTGAAAGTGTTACTTGATATCATCCCGAAAGAGGATCGAAGACATGTAATCATGGAGTTAGAAGTTATGCTTGCGGAGGTATATATTTTCTTGGATCAAAAAGAAGACGCGAGAGCGGTGCTTAAGTTTGTTTCTTCAAGAAAATACCACACAGTGCATGTAGAAAGGGCAAAATCTATGCTTGTTGGCTTATCATAAGCAGTTTGCTTGTAATTGTTATAATTTCCCTTTGTTGGGCGCTTAATGATGAATTAGTTTCGTCTTTTAACAAAACTATGGTATAATGATAAAGATGTTAAATGAAAAACCAGAGGGTGAAAATATGGTAGAGAAGAATACAATCCATTATTGTGAATTTGTGGATATGACGCATGATGGTATGGGTGTGTGTAAGGTTGAAGGATTTCCGATTTTTGTGCCGAATGCATTAAAGGGTGAAACAGCGGAAATTAAGATTGTGAAAGTGAACAAAAGTTTCGCATTTGGTAAGTTGGTTAGTATTAAACACGAGTCGCCATTTCGCAAGATTCCTATTTGTGAACATTTTTATGAGTGCGGTGGATGCAATTTAATGCATATGAATTATCAGATGCAACTCGATTTTAAGAAATATCGTACAGAAGAAACTTTACGAAAATTAGGGAAAATTGAAACAAAAGTGAATGATGCGATTGGGATGCTTAATCCTTATTACTATCGAAATAAGGCTGTGATTCCTTTTGGAATGCAAAGAGGTAAAATGATCGCTGGTTTATATAAAAGTCGCAGTCACGACATTATAGATATGAAAAAATGCTATATTATGCCGAAGATTGTGAGTGATATCATTAAATTTCTTAAGAATTTATTTACGGAATTAAAAATCAATGCATATGACGAAGAAACTTTGAGTGGAATTATACGCCATGTAGTGGTTCGAAATTCATATAAATATGAAGAGATTTCAGTTACGATTGTAACGAATACGGATGAATTACCGTTTGCAGATTTGATTGTATCGAAAATGGTTGCGCGATACAAACAAATCAAAAGTATCGTACAAAATGTGAATAAAGATAAAACAAATGTTGTGATGGGAAAACATAGTAATTTGTTGTTTGGCGAGGATTTCATTTTAGATGAAATCAACGGCATTAAATTTAAGATTTCACATCGTTCTTTTTATCAAGTAAATCCGCAACAGACGGAGCATTTATATCAAAAGGCGCTTGATTATGCAGATTTAAGTGAAGATGATATTGTGATTGATGCTTATTCAGGTATTGGTACAATAGCATTATCCGCAGCGAAGTATGTCAAACGTGTCTATGGTGTTGAGGTCGTGAAACAAGCAGTTGAAGATGCAAGACAAAATGCCATCAACAATCATATTGATAATGCCAAATTTATTTTGGGAAAAGCAGAAGATGTGATTATTGATTTACAATCACATAAAATTGATGTTATGTTTGTAGATCCACCAAGAAAAGGTTTGGATAAGGTCTTTTTGGAGACTGTTGCGAAGATGACGATACCGAAAATAGTATATATTTCATGCAATGTGTCTACACTTGCTAGGGATTTGAATTATTTACAATGTCATGGGTATAAAGTTGTTGAGACAACGCCATTTGATATGTTCCCTCAAACAAGTCATATTGAAAGTGTTACTTTGCTTGTAAAAGAATAAATAGTTTGAACAATATATAACGTAGAATGAAAAAACTCAATTCACTTATAATTGAGTTTTCTTTATTTAAGTTTATTTTGCTGAGGTGATGTAGTGAAACGGAAAATTTGTATAACAAATCTTTTGCTGTTACTTATTTGGTTTTTTCTAGATATGACTGGATTATCTATTCAAGGGAATGTTCTTGTGAGTAGGGCATTGAAAGAAGATGGGCTATTTTTTGGAATTTATGCTATCTTGTTTATTGCATTTATATTGAAATCAAAGATTGCGCATTACTTTTTAACAGTTTGGTTGTTTTTATGGTTTGTGACACAATTTTTCTCTCATTGGTATTATACTTTGACGAATTCTTCAGCGCAGAAAATAGCGTATTTTTATGATACGATAAAATTGATCGATTCATCTAGTATATATATTCCTGATTTGTATCATATCATACTTCATCTATTCATTCTTAGTTCGTTCATTTGTATGATTGTTTTATCTAGAGGATTAAATAAATCATCAACATAACATGGTATTGATGAACCAATTGAATGATAAGATTACGATCAATAATATTTATTGAAAGGGTGAAATTATGTGGATTGATTTAACAAAAACAATTGAGGAAGGTATGGCTTCTTATGGAGATGATCCTTCAACAAGAATCAAACAAATAAAAACCGTAATAGAAGATGGATATTCGCTATATCAACTTACGATGGGAATGCATACAGGAACACATCTAGATGGGCCCAGACATATGTTAAATCAAAGGGGCAATGATTGATGAAATACCGATTGAAAGATTGATTGGACAAGCAAAGTTGATTGATGCGCGTAACGTTCATTTATTGACGGATAAACATAAAGATGCTCATCTAGTAGAAAACGATGATATTGTGCTTGTTTATGGAGGAGTTTCAGATACATTGATTGATGAGTCTTTCGCTAGATTATTGTTGCGAAAACATGTGAAGGTTTTGGGAATTGATTTTGCTTCACCTGATGAGTATCCTTTTCACATTCACAAATTGTTGTTGGCAGATGATATATTGATATTAGAACATTTAACAAATCTTGACGCTTTGATAAATCAGGATTTTATTGAGGTTGTGATAGCGCCTATAAAGATTCATACAGATGGTGCGATTGCGCGAGTATTCGCTAAGATATAAATAGCCAAAGTCGTTTGACTTTGGCTTTACATTTTTGCATAAATAATCCATATATATCAAGATAATTTGTTTGTTTGATATGTTCAATGTGATATTAAAATAGAATTTTCTTTTTGATATTCGTTTGACTATAAGCGTTATTCTAAGGTAAAATGAAGTATAAGAGAAAAGAAGAGATGTGAATATATGAAAAACCCTTTTATGAAAGATGGGTATATGTTGCCGGTGGCGTCTATTAATAGTGTTTATATAGACGATACACTAGTAGGTGACTTGTTTCGATTGGAATTGATCATAGATGATTGTATCAAACATAAAGAGGCATTAAAAATAGAAAATACATCGAGTCATAAAGAGATTTTTGAAAGATTGCAGTCTGCCCTTTTAAATCAAGATGATCAAGTGAGAAGTGTAGCTTTACATCTTGCGCATAAATATGGAAAAAGATTGGCCCAGTTGATTAAGACGTTGAAGAAACCCTCGAAGAAGTCAAAAGAGAATCGTATTAATTGGACAGAAGAACATTGGATGTATTGGAAAACAGTAAAGAAAATTATTTTTGTAGGTGGTGTATCAATGCCTGCATTGACAAAAATATTTTTACAAGATATTAAAGACACAATCAAAAAGGAAAAAATTGAGTTAGAAATATCATTTATTGAAGGTAGTGTGAATTTGGGTACAGAGGCTTTGGGAAAAAAAGTAGACGATGGTGATGCATTGCTTTTTGATTTTGGACAAACAAACATTAAAAGAAGACATCATGCAAAAGATGAGGATGATATTGAACTCGATATGATTTTACCTTGTGTACCATCAAAGTATTTGTTTTACAAGTCACAAAATGATGAAACGTTGATGAAAACGGCTCGTAAACTTGATCAATATA
>DFNN01000082.1 GCA_002376065.1 Caryophanales bacterium UBA3566 | reverse complement strand
ATCACTTCAAAAGATATTGATAATATCTTGGCTTACCCAAATGCATCGAAAGATGCATCTGGTCGTTTATTATGTGGTGCCGCAGTTGGGATAGGACCTGATACATTAGTGCGTGCTAAAGCACTTGTTGAAGCTGGTGTCGATGTATTAACTGTAGATAGTGCACATGGACATAGTAAAGGTGTAGTAGAGATGGTGAGGTCTTTAAGAAAAGAATTTCCTTCGTTATCGATTGTTGCGGGGAATATCGTGTCTGGAGAAGCTGCACTTGCACTAAAAGACGCAGGCGCAAGCGCAGTCAAAGTTGGTGTTGGTCCTGGAAGTATTTGTACAACAAGAGTAGTCGCTGGTGTAGGGAGTCCACAAATCACCGCAATCATGGATGTTTATGAAGCATTAAAAGATAGTGATGTAAAGATTATTGCGGATGGTGGAATCAAATATAGTGGAGATATTGTGAAGGCTCTGTCTGCTGGGGCAGACAGTGTGATGTTAGGTTCTTTACTCGCTGGTACAAAAGAATCTCCTGGTGAAGAACTGATTTACCAAGGTAGAAGATATAAAACATATGTTGGTATGGGAAGTTTGGCTGCGATGAATCGTGGATCAAGTGACCGTTACTTCCAAAAAGGAACGGGAGAACAAAAGAAACTGGTCCCTGAAGGGATTGAAGCACGTGTTCCTTATAAAGGTGAGGTAGAAGATACCTTATATCAACTATGTGGTGGTTTAAGAAGTGGTATGGGTTATATTGGTGCGAAGACTGTAAGTGCGCTTAAAAGTAAAGCACAGTTCATTAAAATTACCGCAAGTGGTGTGAGAGAATCTCACCCACATGATGTACAAATTACCAGAGAAGCACCAAACTATCAAGGCGGGCAGTTTTAATGGAAAAAATATTGGTGATGGATTTTGGTAGTCAGTATAACCAATTGATTGCGAGAAGAATTAGAGAGTTACATATCTACACAGAAGTAGTTCCTCATACAGTCACATTAGAAGAACTAGATTTAAGTAATGTGATTGGAATTGTTTTATCAGGTGGACCAAGTAGTGTTTATGATATTGACGCACCAAATATTGATGAACGAATACTTGATTTAGATATTCCGATCTTGGGGATCTGTTACGGGATGCAGTTGGTGATGAAACATTATGGTGGGGTAGTTGAAGAGAGCTTAAAAAGGGAATACGGTAAAAGTGATTTAACCTTATTAGAAGAAGATGTTATTTTAGAAGGTATGACTAAGACATCCACAGTGTGGATGTCCCATGGGGACCATGTAGTTACGCTACCTAGTGACTTTGTATTGTTAGGGAAAACACCTTCTAGTATGGCAATGACGAGACATCAAGAGAAGAATATCTATACCGTGCAGTTTCATCCAGAAGTGACGCATACTGATGAAGGACGAATATTCCTTAAGAACTTTGCGTTAGATGTATGTAACGCGAAATGTGACTGGTATTTAGAAGACTTTATTGAAGATAGTGTAAAAAGAATCAGAGACTTAGTGAAAGATGATAAAGTCATCTTAGGATTAAGTGGTGGAGTAGATAGTAGTGTTGCGGCTTTGTTGTTACATAAGGCAATAGGAGATCAACTTGTTTGTATCTTTGTTGATACAGGGCTTCTTCGTCACGAAGAAGCAGCTGAAGTGATTGATAACTATATGGAGTTACATGATTTAAATATTGTAAAAGTCGATGCCGAAGATTTGTTTTTTGATTCTTTAAAAGGGGTAGATGATCCTGAAGAAAAAAGAAAGATCATTGGTAAACATTTCTTTGATGTCTTTGAAGAAGCAAAGGCAAAGAATAGTGATGCACGCTTTTTAGCGCAAGGTACGATTTATCCAGATGTGATTGAATCTATTAGTATTCATGGTCCTAGTAAAACAATTAAGAGTCATCACAATGTTGGTGGTGTACCGAGTATTCATAGTTTTGAGATACTAGAACCATTAAAAGAACTTTTTAAAGATGAAGTAAGAGAACTAGGAATGAAGTTAGGGTTACCAAAACACTTAGTTGATAGACATCCATTTCCTGGACCAGGGTTAGGTATCCGTGTGATTGGTGAAGTCAGTAAAGAAAAAGTGGCTATCTTACAAAAGGCAGACCGTATCTTTATCGAAGAACTAAGGAACCGTCAATTATACAATGAAGTGTCACAAGCCTTTGTGACACTCCTTCCAGTAAAAACAGTTGGTGTGATGGGTGATAATAGAACCTATGAATATGTCTGTGCACTAAGAAGTGTCAATACGACAGATTTTATGACAGCGCATGTGAGTCGTTTTGATTTTAACTTTTTAGAAAAAGTGGCTGGACGTATTGTTAGTGAAGTTAAAGGAATTAACAGGGTGGTCTATGATATTACATCTAAGCCACCAGGTACAATAGAATGGGAGTAAAGCAAAGTTGCTTTACTCTTTTCATTTGCATTCTCTTTTTGTTTTTATTCTAGAGTATGTATAATAAAGGTAAGGAGGCGATTATTATGTTAGATGCAATGTGGAAAAGAAGATCTGTTCGTGTATTTGAAGATGAAGCGTTATCAGTTGAAGACGTAAAGATGATTCATGAGCTTATTGAAGAAGCAAAAAATCATAAGGGTCCATTTGGTCATCAAGTAGACTTTTTCTTAAAAGACGGCACAAAATTTGATGGACAAAAGATGGGGACATATGGAACTGTAAAACACCCACAAATGATTGTCGGTGGTTTTACTGAAGAAGAATTTGACGGGTTTGTTGATTATGGATATTTGCTTGAAGAATTGATTTTAAAGATCACAAAATTAGAAGTTGGTAGTTTATGGGTAGAAGGACATTTTGATCCTAGTAATTTAGGTGTTGAAGATGTCGAAGGAAAAATCGTTCCGGCACTTTGTCCGATTGGTTATCCAAAAGGGAAAGAGTTAAAGAAAAGACAGTTTCACATCAATCCTAAAAAAGAACAACGTAAAGATATGAGAGAACTTGCTTTTGTTGGTAAGAAGTTAAAACCAATGAATGAATCAGACTTATATCATGATCATATTCGCGCTGTACAAATTGCGCCAAGTGGATCAAATAAACAACCATGGCGATTTGTTGTGATGAACAATGAGATTCATGTATTCTTAGAACGAACCAAAGGATATGGTGCTAGCTTACCAAAAGATATTCAAGCAATTGATATTGGTATTGCTTTAAGACATTTGACCTTTAGTTTAGAAGAACATAAAGTATTTTATGAAGTGATGAGAAAAGAAGCACCGGTTGACTTAGAAAACACAAGTTATGTATGTACAGTGAAGATAGAAAAATAAACTTACGCGATATCGATTGATATCGCGTCTTTTTTTGGATGTGGTATAATGGTTTAAAGAGATACTGAAAGAAGGGTTTTTATGAAGGAATTTCAAGACTTTTTAGATAAGATAAGTGATGAAAAAAACAAAGAAAAATTGATTGAAGTACTTGAGCATCTTGCGCAAGTGTTTCCGTTCTTAGAAAAAGAAATCAAATGGAACCAACCGATGTTTATGGATCATGGGACTTTTATCATTGCCTTTAGTGTGAGCAAACATCATTTTTCGGTTGCGCCTGAATATGTTACTTTAGAGAAATTTCGTGATGAGATTGTAAAGAGTGGTTATGAGGCGAGCAAAATGCTTTTTAAAATCAAATGGACTGATGTAGTTGATTATGAGTTGTTGGATAAGATTATTACGTTTAATATCGCAGATAAAAAAGAATGTACAACATTTTGGAGGGCATCATGAGGAATTTTGTGTTTTTGTTCTTAAAGATTGTTCTTTTGATGATGTCAGTTGCGTATGTTATGTTTGCTTTAATGATTGACATGGCTTATGGAATAGCAATACTTCGTGATGTAGAAGAGGTTGCGCGTTTAATATTTTTGCCAATCCCTTTGTTTTTAACAATATCTGTCGTACCGTTCTTTTATACAATCGTGATGTCTTTTCGCTTGCTTATGATCTTGGAATTGAAAAAAGATTTGGATCATCGTTTTTTGTTGGTGCAACAAATTCAGAAAGCAACATTATATTACGCAATATCTTTATCATTGTCTTTGCCGTTTGTGTATCTGTTTGTTCAGTTAGATGATTCTCCAGGATTCTTATTGATGTTTATTATTTTGGCTTTTAGTGGGTATGTGTTAAGTGCATTTGCTTATATTTTTGAAGAACTTTTTCATGAAAATAAAATGTAAATAATCTTATGAAAATATTTTCATAAGATTGTTCTTGAAGTTTTTAGATGTTCTTTGTATAATACACACGGAAGCTAATTATAAAGTGTTACAAAAAGGGTGATTTTTATGATTGAGGCAATAGAAAAAAGAGTGTCTGTGAGAAGTTATTTGAAACAGCCACTTAGTGTCGAAGATATGGCGAAAGTGACTGAGATTCTTGAGTTTGTGAGTGAGAAGAAAGGTCCTTTTTCGCATAAGGTAAGATTCTTTTTTGTTGATAATGAAAATAAGAACGGAAAAAAGATTGGAACATATGGGTTTATCAAAAACCCACCAACGTTTATTGGCGGTGTAGTTGAAAATAGTGTTGAAGGTATGGTTGATTTCGGGTTTTTATTTGAGGAAGTCATTTTAAGATTAACCAATGAAGGTCTTGGGACTGTTTGGTTAGGGGGAACATTTGATCGTAATGATTTTGATGTTGAAGTAAAAGACAATGAAGTAATCGCTTGTGTTTCACCTGTTGGATATATTGCAAGTAAGTCGTTGCGTGAGAAAGTGATTCGCGGGTTTTCTAGAGCAAATCAACGCAAACCTTTTGATGAGTTGTTTTTTTTAGGAAGTGATTTATTTCCTTTTCCTAAAGATCATCCATATCGTAAGTATTTAGAAGCAGTACAAGTTGCGCCAAGTGCTTCTAATAAACAACCATGGAGAATCATCCTTGACAATGATGCATTCCATTTATACTTAAAAAGAACAAAAGGATATGGAAACAAATTAAAAATGGATATCCAGGCAATTGATATGGGGATTGCACTTAGTCATTTGTATTTGAGTTTGAAAGAAGATAGTATTTGTGTTGAGTTTATGGATGAAGAGTCCTTTGAGATTGATGGGGCAGAATATATAATAAGTTTAAAAGTAAATGATGCATGCGACTGTGAATAGCGCATGCATTTTTTCTTGAAATTTAGATGTTTGTAGGAATATAATAAAGGTATAAAAGTCGAGGAGGAAAGCAATGAAAAAAATGTTGTTTGCTTTTTTACTGATGATTGTGGTGTTCCTTACTGCATGTACCCCCACAAACAATGATGATGAAGATCCGATAGATGATGGAAAAGATGATGATAACATTGAATTACCAGAAAATCCTTTGGAAGGTATTGATGAAGCGTTGATCTTGGCGTTTGGTGATGGATTAAGTGTGGATTATGAAGGAGAAGATTTGGTTTACTATTTTTACTTAGCAGAAGAAATCACCATCACGTTTTCTCTTGAAGCATCTTTTGATAGTGAAGTTGTGATTGAAAACATCACAACGAATCAAACGGTGTTTGAAGGGGATGACTCTATTTATGGTGATGATGTGTTTGCAAGTTTAACACTAGGTGCTGGTGAATATCAAGTCACCATATCATCAAACGATGATATGGTTGGTGATGTAGTGATTACCTTAGAAGAGGGAAATAGCTTTGATGTATTGGTCCTTGGAGAAGAAAAAAGTATATCACTTGATGAAGATGAGATTGTTGGACTGTATTTAACAATTGAAGAAGCTGGTACGTATTTGATCAAAAGTGATAGTATGTTAGACCTTGAAGGAGTACTTACTACTTTAGGTGGAGAGTTTTTGACTTATAATGATGATCTCCGTTTTGATGAAACAGATTTTGCTTTATATGTAGATTTAGAAGTTGGGCATTATATTGTTGGTGTAAGAGCGTTTCATGAAAGTGTGAGTGGATCGTTTGATATTATTGCCGAGCCTTAGGAGGAAGAAGTCGGTAATGGTTTACTATTGGTTGGTACTTATCAACAAGGAATATTGATTGCGGGAAGACGCAACAGTTATACCATCACTGTTCCGAGTGATGGATTTGTTTCAATCTATAATGATAGTGCATTTGATTCTTATGGTCGTTTGTATGATGGGGATGAATTACTAGCAGAAGATGATGATGCGAATGGGGATGAAGATTTTTATCTTTATGCATTCTTAGAAGCAGGAACTTATACATTAGAAGTATCTGCTTATGATGATTATGAGTGTGGGTATTATGAACTCTTTTATTCATTTACTGAAGGTGCAGTAGGAGATTTTGATGAGATTACTTTAAATACGTATGTGATTGATTCAATGAGAGAAAATGAAATTGATATTTTTGAATTGGTGATTACTGAAGGAGTCACTGTGGATATTTATTCTGTTTCTGGATATGATTTATATGCAGAGATATACACCATCAATGATGTGCTTGTTGAATACAATGATGATGGTGGAAGTGGTAGTAACTTCTTGTTTGATAATCTATATTTAGAAGCAGGTACGTATTATATTTATGTCGAAGAATATTTTTCTTCTCCGGTTGACTATTATGAGTTGCATGTCTATACTGTTATTGGTGCAATACCTCCTGAAGAACCTGTTGAAATGTATTTCAACAGTAGTGTAACAGGTACATTA
>DFNN01000034.1 GCA_002376065.1 Caryophanales bacterium UBA3566 | reverse complement strand
GAGATGTTTGACAAATCTTCAGAACTTTAAAAAAGAAAAAAAGGACAACTTTACTTGTCCTTTAATGGCAATCGAAGAAAATACACACAAACATCCATCCCTGAATGTTCATACGCTTTGACAAATGATTGATCAAGTTTGTATCCATGCATCTGAAAATCAAACTTCTCAAGCGCTACTCTTCTTACCTGCTTTAATGCATCCCCAAATTCAGCCTCTAAAAATCCTGGATGCTCAAAGATCAAATATGATGCCTCTTCAATGATTTTCTCTTCAAACCCAAGCGAACTGTCTACCTCATAATCAAGTGGCACATCTTTTCCAAACAAATACCCATCCTCTAAAAACGCACCAAACCCTTCTGGATAAATCCCTGGCATACTCGCAAGCAACCCATGCAAGTAATCACAATCCATGCCTTCTTCTGTGTCCACTTTTTCCCAAAAATCAATATAATTGTCTACGCCTTTTCTAATTAAATAGACCAACTTATGTTTTGGGACTGTTTCTAATCGAACTTTAATTTCTTCATCTTTCACCAACATAAAGTCTCCTCTCTTCGGTAAATGATCTGGAAACAAGATATCTTTTTTAAACACAAGAGGTACTGCTTTTACACTTTTTTTGTATACACCTGGTGTCAAACCAAAGTGATGTTTAAAACTTTTTGTAAAACTTTCTTGTGAAGAAAAATGATACTTCACTGCGACATCAATGATGCGCGCCTCATGATCTCGCAAATACAAAGCCGCTCTTGATAACCTTCTAAGAACCAAATAATTCCTCAAAGTCGACCCCGTGAAACTTTTAAACAAACGGCTCATATGATAATTGCTGTAACCAATATGTCTAGAAATCTTTTCAAGTGTCACTTCATCTTCTAAATGTCCTTCAATCCAATCAATCGCCTCTTGTACCAATAGTTTTTGTTCCATCATTCACCTCCAAAGATATTATACCAATTTTTTTATCTTGTTATTTGTCTTCAGTTGCGCAAATAAGAAAAGGGCAAAATCGCCCTTTATTCATAATCCTTTGGATCGATTTTAAACTCATCGTCAAAATCATACTCACTTTTTTCTTCTTTAGGTTCTTCTTTTATCCATTGTTCTTCACGATCAATATTCTCAGTGTTTCTTGTATTATCTAAATATCTCAGAACAAAAGTAATTCTAACGAATTACCTTTCAAACGGTCCATTCAAGAAAAAACGAATGTCCGTTTAGGCGTGTTCCAACCTTTAGACCCTATCCTTTTGGCATCGGGCTTACTTTTTCTTAGAATATTCAATGCTGCGTTCAAGTCAGCGTTAATCATTATTCCTTCTTTACTTTTATATAATCCTCGTTTGATTCTTTTACCGCTAAATATTGATTTCTTAAATGGATCTTGATCAATATAAGAAGCAATCGATGTATATGATTCATTGACAATTGTTGTTTTGATTTCATGTTGGTTTGCTAAGTAGACAATGCGATCTCTCAATCTTGCAATTGGGATACTCTTAAACCATTGATTGATTTTTTTCGATATCTTCATATCTTTAAAAGAGTCATTATACCCTATCACGATTTCTCCTACGTTGTTTTCTAGCGCGTGAGTAATGATGAGTTTGGCTGCTTTATTTATCCCATAATTCATTTGATTATTTCTCTTTTCAATCAAATGTATCATTCGTTTTGTCAAAACATTTTGACTTGGTCTTAAACTTGCGAGTCTTGATATTTTCTTTGAATATCTTTGATTCATACTTTTTAATTTCAAGCCATCAAGTAAAAGATGTTTATAGTTCGTTACTGCACAAGTCGCTAAGTTATTATATCCAAAGTCAATCGCCATTGTTTCTGTTTTCTTTGTTTGAGTTTTGTTTTCTTCATCATCAATATAGACATGAATCACTTCTATGTATTGGCCATCATATTTTGGTTTGATGGTGATTTCTTTGATTTCTTTATTTGATATACATTTCGGTGTATCTATTTTGATGTGTAAATTACTTATTTCTTGTAAATCAGTAGAATATTTCGAAACTTTATGGCTAGTCTCTTGAAGATACTTGCTAACTTTCTTGATAAAATGTCCTCTTGGCATTACATAATACGCTGACTTTGGTTTATAGACCATTCGATCAACTAAAGGGTAATACCCTAACTTATCTAGATATCTTGGTAATCGAACCTTCTGTTTTGTTTTAGATTTTAGAGAACCAAAAAAAGCCTTCATAGCTTCATCTACTTTACGAATAATATTTTGCCCTTGCGATGTGCTAAGGATACGGTAATGTTCGCTTTGTTTGCTCATTAATTTATAATTTTCATTGTAGCTTAAATAATCTCCTGTTTCAAAGAAATGTTGCCTTACATTATAAAGTGCTTCGTTGTAAAGACTTTTTGATGCGCGCATCAATAAACGTAGAAACGTTTGATCATTCTTTGATAAATAGAGTTTCGTTTTGATTGCCTTATACCTCACATTTTTCACCTCCCTAATTGCTTTACTGTTACTTAATTATACCATAATAAGGGGTAATATTCTTTAGGTAATTTAAATATTATATTTACATTAATCGATAAATTTTAGAATTTCTTATTATATAAAATAAGAAAAGCCACTCACACCAGCAAAAAACACAAAAATCCACACAAAAGGAGACATAAATGTATTGGCTGTAAAGTTTCCTCCCACATCAAAGAAATTCTCCACTACACTAATGAGGATAATAATGAAAAATATTTTACCAAAGACAGATTTTTTTCTCAAAACTTCACCTTCTATTCATTTTTTAATATATAAAGTATCCCAATCGTACCAGCACCACAATGGGTAGAAATCACACATCCAGCATGCGTTTCATAAACGTTTTTAATATCAAACGCACCTGCTATTTTTTTATGAATATACTGGTAATGCTCATCCGCCAAAGAATGCGTAATCATCATAAAATCTTGATCCATATATGCTTGATCTTGAAGCGCTTGATCTAGCAAGATTTGTAGTCCCTTACGCATACTACCCATCGCTTTTTTACCTACATCCATTTTCCCATCGACTACTTTGATCAATGGATGAACTCTCAGCATCTTCCCCATCAATGCACTCAGTGCATTCAATCTTCCACCTTTATATAAATACTCTAGAGTATCAATCACAAACTGACTTCGTACAAGCGGGACCAATCCTTCTACTTTTTCTTTGATTTCTAAAACATCCATCCCGGCATCACGAAACTGTGCAGCCTTAAGTAAAAGCAACCCTGTTCCACTTGACAAGTTAGCAGAATCAACCAAATAAATATTCTCTGATTCCAGTAACTTCTTCGCAAGCATAGCACTTTGAAAAGTTCCCGAGAATTTCGAACCAATTCCCATATATAAAATATCATAATCTAAATCTAGATATTTCTGAAAGATTTGCTCAAATTCCCCAGGTGCGACCGCAGAAGTTTTTGGCAACTCACCTTTTTCTTTGATGATTCGATACATCTCTTCCGTCTTTAAATCTATACCATCTTTGTAGCTTTCTTCTCCGAATGATACATATAGTGGCACAATTTCTATTTCATGTTTGTGAATCAATTCAGGTGATAAATCACATGTACTATCACTTATTAGTTTTATTTTTCGCATACCCATCCTCCTTGTGTTTCACTTGCTATTATATCATAATCTGTCACAAAATAAACCAAAAAAAAGCCACATCACCGAAGTGATGTAGCTTATGCTCAATTCATGTAATAAGAATTATTCAGAACGATTAATTGTCGCTCTTGTAAAGTCAACTGTACCAAGAACACTACGTCCCCAACCGACTAAGTCGTCAGAAACAAGCATTGTATCAGTATAGTGATATACAGGAATAATTGGGAAATCTGTCATAAATACTTCTTGTGCTTCATACAGTTTCTCAAAGTGAGTAGCTGTATCCGTTGTAGTAGAAGCTTCAGTTAACAATGTATCAAACTCACTATTGTAATAGTTAGGATCATTATAAGAGTTGTCTGATTTGAAGATACCAAGCAATCCAGAAGGATCCATAAAGTCAGTTAACCATCCACCACGTGCAACTGAGAAGTCACCTTGTGATCTTGTATCTTGGAAAATAGCCCAGTCTTGATTCGCTAAAGGCATTGTAAATCCAAGTACTTGTTGCCATGATTCTTGAACCATTTGTGCAACAAATTGATGACCTTCAGATGTGTTATAAAGAAGTTCTTCACTTTCTAAAGCAGTTTGTAATTCAGAAACACTCATACCTAATTCAGATGCAGCATCAGCAAACAAACTAACAGCTTCATCAAAGTTACCATCATCAGTTACTAATCCATAAGTACCAGCAGTTTCAAAGAAGTCATTTCCTTCATGATCCATGAATCCAGGAGGTACAAATCCACCAGCTGAAACTTGTCCAGCACCAAGTGCTTCAGTAATTGCATCACGATCGATCGCATAGTTTAACGCAGTACGTAATTTTCTATTTGACCATAAACCGTCTTCAGCAAATCCTTCATTTACGCCGTCTCCATCTGCATCCATATTGAAACTATAATAATAAGTTCCAAGTAATGGGAATACATAGAATTCATCAGATTCAGCAATTAAAATCGGAACTTCTGCAGTCGGTACACTAGGAATATAATCTAAATCCCCAGCATTAAACGCTGTATAAGCAGTTGATTCATCATCAATAAATTTCGCATCGATTCTGTCAATTCCTACTTCTTCAACATTCCAGTACTCTTCATTTTTCACAAGCACTAAACCATCACCAATTGAATAAGAATCCAATTTGAACGCACCATTACTAACATAAATCTCAGGATCTTTCGCCCAAGTACCATCAGGACCAGCTTCAACAGCATCTTGATTTACCGGCATGAAATGATAAAATGCCATCAATGATACGAAGTAATCAGTCGGGTTCAATAATTCAACAACGAAAGTATAATCATCAGGTGCACTGATTCCTACATCTTCTTTTGTCCCGTCTCCATTAACAAAGTCTTCCGCTCCAACAACATTAGTATAATGCCAAATCCAGCTATATTCTGACGCTGTTGTAGGGTCCATTGCACGCAACCATGAATACACAAAGTCATCTGCAGTTAACGGAGTACCGTCACTCCAATTTGATTCACGTAAGTTAAAAGTAACAGTTAAACCATCTGAACTTGTTGACCAAGACTCAGCAATACCAGGTAAAACTTCACCATTGATCTCTCTAACGAGACCTTCAAACGTGTTGTTGATAACATCTCCACCATCACTAGCCCCATTCAATCCTGGGTCCAATGTTGCTGGGTCAGCACCAATGTTCCAATTAAACACAACTTCTTCGCCGTCATCGTCAGTTTTACACGCACTTAATGTTAACGCGAGCGCAAGTGACAAAACGAGCAATAAAACTTTTTTCATCTAACAACCTCTCTCTCTTTTTCTTTTCTATGAAAATTTTATCACTTTAAAGTGACATTTTCAAGTAAGTTTGGGTGTTGCTGGCACATTTTATCACTGAAAACGTTTCTACAGTGTATTTTTGTCAATCTCTTCAGTAAAGTGACAAGCAACAAAATGATCTTTCTCATACTCAATTAATTCTGGCGCTTCAGTAAAACATTTTGCTCTATTAATATGAAATTCTTTGACACCAGATTCTTCAATACGGTTCGCAATTGCTTCTGTAATCAATTGATTCTCTTTAACAATCAACTCATGTGTGTTTGGATCAAGCAATGTCTCACGTGCATACTTATCAGTGAGTGCTTTCACAAACTGTCCTTCTATTTTTTCAATCAACACTTTTGAGTAATTACAACGAGTCGCAAAACGACATCGATCTTTCGGATTAATTGGTGATACAACATCTCCTTCTAAGACAATACGTTTTCCTTTATCCTCATGCTCAGGATCAGGTAACGGAATACTGGAAAGAAGTGCTTTCGTATAAGGATGTAATGGACGTTCATATAAAGCATCAGATGGCGCTATCTCCATCATTTTTCCAATATACATAACCCCAATACGATCGCTAATATATTTCACCATCGATAAATCATGGGCAATAAATAAATACGTTAACCCACGCTCTTTTTGAAAATCCTCTAACATATTGACTACTTGTGCTTGAATTGATACATCAAGCGCACTAATTGGTTCATCACAAATAATCAAATCAGGGTCAACAGCAAGTGCACGAGCAATCCCAATACGTTGACGTTGTCCTCCACTAAACTCATGAGGATAACGATTCGCATGTTCTTTTTTCAACCCAACACTCTCTAATAATTCATAAATACGTTTTTGCTTCGCTTGTTTCGGATCTTCTTGATCATCAAAAATCTTGTGTGTATCGATTCCCTCAGCAATGATATCTGTGACTGTCATACGGGCATTCAATGACGCATAAGGATCTTGGAAAATCATTTGGATTTTTCTTCTATATGGCAACATATCTTTTTCAGGTACACTAGCCAAATCAACACCATCAAAGATAATTTGTCCAGCTGTTGGTTTATAAAGTTTGACGATTGTACGTCCTGTTGTTGATTTTCCACACCCAGACTCACCAACAAGTCCAAATGTTTCTCCCTTATAAATATCAAAGGAAATATCATCAACTGCCGTCAATATTCTCTTTTCACGCTTAAACAGTCCACGTGATTTGTCAAAATGTTTCTTTAAATTGCGGACGCGCAATAAAGGTTCTCTTTCTTCCATTATTTCGCCTCCCTTGCTTTTTCATAGTCTGGTTCTTCTGGCGCATCTTCATGCAGTAACCAACAAGAAGCTTCTTGTGAATCAGACACCGCAAATAACGGTGATGCTTTTTCTAAACATACTTCCATTGTATATGGACATCTTGGACTAAAAGGACATCCAGTAGGTGGATCCATCAAATCTGGTGGACTACCCGCAATTGGAACCAAACGTTCTTTTTGCTTTGCTGTCGACTGTGGAATAGATTCATGCAAACCTTGCGTATAAGGATGTGCAGGCGTATAGAATATATCATGCACAGTTCCTTTTTCCATCACCATACCACCATACATCACAATAACGTGTGTACTAACCTCAGCAATCACACCGAGGTCATGGGTAATCAAAATAATCGACATTTTTGTTTCTTTTTGCAATTTACGAAGCAACTCAAGTATTTGTGCTTGAATCGTCACATCAAGTGCCGTAGTAGGTTCATCAGCAATCAATAATCTCGGATTACAACTAATCGCTGTCGCAATCATTGCACGCTGTCTCATCCCACCAGAAAATTGATGTGGATAATCATGTATTTGTGCTTCTGGATCTGGAATCCCAACAAGCTCAAGTAAATGTTTTGCACGCTTAAGCGCTTCTTCTTTATTCATATCCGTATGTTTACGGATGACTTCAACCATTTGATTTTCAATTCGATATACCGGGTTCAAACTTGTCATTGGATCTTGGAAAATCATCGCAATGTCATTCCCTCGGTATTCATTCATTTCGCGTTGGTCTAGACTTGTGAAATCAACCACATTTCCATCTTCCTCATGAAACAACACCGTTCCGTTTTTTAGTTTCCCCGGATCTTCAATTAATTTCATGATGCTGAGTGATGTGACACTCTTTCCACTACCAGACTCACCAACAATTCCTAATACGTCTCCCTCATGTAAATCAAAACTAATTCCTCGTACCGCTTGTACTTCTCCCAGGTGGGTAAAGAATGAGGTTTCTAAATCTTTGACTTCTAGTACTTTTTTCTTCATCTTGTATTACCCCTTTCTAAGCCTTGGATCCAGTGCATCCCTGAGTCCATCTCCTAAGAAGTTAAAGGCAAGCATTGTAATCGCAATCGCTGACGCTGGGAACATCAACTGATAAGGATATGTCGTTAAACCACTTAATGCATCATTGGCAAGTGTACCCCACGATGCTTGTGGTGCTGAAACACCTAAACCAATAAAACTCAAAAATGCCTCTGTAAATACTGCTGAAGGAATCATCATTGTCATTGAAACAATAATTGGACCTAATGCATTCGGCACCAAATGTCGGGTAATAATTTTCCAATTCGATACACCAATCGTTTGCGCTGCTAAGACATATTCTTGTTCTTTTAACCCAAGAATTTGCCCACGAACCAAACGTGCCATCGCAACCCAGTACACAGTACCAAGCGCAATAATGATTGTACCTAACCCATCACTACCACGGAACAAAACAATATCTCGATCAAATAAATGAACATCAATCACTACTTCTCTTAATACAACCATCAATAAAATAACGTAAAGCACAAGAGGAATTGAGTTAATGATATCGACAATACGCATCATTACATCATCTACTGACCCTCCAGCATAACCAGCAATACTACCATAAGTAACGCCAATAACAAAGTTGACCAGTGTCGCAATCAGCGCAACAATCAAAGAAATCCTTGCCCCATACATTACGCGTGTCAACACATCGCGCCCTAATTCATCAGTACCAAACCAATATAAACGATTCATCACTGTATCATCAGTGTATTTCGATTCAACATCATGATAAGTAACCGTAAAATCAACATCTTCATAACCAGCAGGACGAGTACCCTCATCCATCAGTTTATAAGAAAAATTCACCATCAAAATATCTTCACCAAAAACAACTCGTTCAATCATACTTGCATCATCTAAAGCCAGCACAATTGCCTCAGCACCATCTGAATCACCAAAACGTGCTTCATCAATCTCAAGAGACTTCAAATAAGTTGCTTCTTCAATGTCATATTCTTCCCCATTAACAAGCGCATCAACAAATGGACTATTTGGTTGAATATACACAACCTCTACCGCATTCGCTCCACCAGGATACTCAGCATCTCGCAATGCAATCCCATATGCTTGTGAATAGTAAACATCGTCATCAAAATCTTCATTGGTCAAATAAATATCTGGACCAGAATCATCAAGCACGATTTCTGCTTCTTTAGAATAGTAATACTTTTTCGCAATCGGATCACGATACACAATACGAATACGACCCAATAATTCACCTTTTTCGCTGACCTCCAACACACGATATTCTTTTGTCACATTGACATAAAGATTGTCAACCTGACGAACATCTAATCTTGGCGGTAAATTAGAATAATCTAATACTTGATCACTATACTCGTATGGCGTCAACCAAGGTCCTATAATCGCAAAAAGCACAATCAATAAAACACCAATCAAACCAACCATACTAGATTTATTTTTTTTCAGTCTTCGCCAAACATCTTGCCAATACGTCAAACTTCTTCTAGTTTGCTCGGTATCTAAATTATCTTCTTTGGCAACTTTCTTAAAGTTTATATCACCCATTATCTCGACCCCCTACCATCTAATCTAATACGTGGGTCTATGAGTGAATACCCTATATCAACAAGTAAAACCATCACAATGTAGAACGCCGCATAAAAAATCGTCATTCCCATGACAACAGTATAATCCCTGTTGTTTACACTCTCAACGAAATAACCACCCATTCCTGGAATGGCAAAAATCTTTTCAACCACAAATGATCCCGTTAAAATAGCTGCCACCATCGGACCAACATAAGTCACAACAGGAATCAATGCATTTTTTAACGCATGTTTAAAAATAACTTTACCTTCACTAATTCCATTCGCTCTCGCTGTTCGCACATAATCTTGCCTAAGAACTTCCAACATACTCGATCTTGTCAATCTCGAAACAAAACTAATCGAATATCCTGATAAGGCAATCACTGGTCCAATATACGCCAGTGGACTATTGAGCCCATTTGTCGGAATCCAACCCAATTGCCCAGCAAATAAATAAATAATCACTGTCGCAATGACAAAACTCGGAACTGTAACCCCCAAAGTAGCCATGAACATAACAAAATAGTCAATTGCCGTGTTCGACTTAAGGGCAGAAACAATTCCAACAGGTATTCCAACAATAATGATGAGTAAGCTTGCAAGCGCACCAATTTTGAATGTCGCAGGGATCCCCGCTAAAATCATGTCGTTGACTGTAAATCCAAGATTACGATAAGAAGGCCCTAAATCAAAAGTAACAAGTCCTTTCATATAATCAAAATACTGTTCATATAAAGGCGCATCTAAATTATACTTTTCATTTAAAGATTCCAAAATCGAATCGGGAATTTTCTTCTCTCTAGTAAACGGACCACCTGGAATAATACGCAACATAAAGAACGTAATGGTCGCAATTAAGAAGATTGTAAATATCGCCGACAATGTTCGCTTAATGTAATAACTACCCATCTCTCCACCTCTTTTCATTTTAGTATAGATATATTATATCGCGATTTTTTAAAATTGCAATTGAAAGTCGCACTATCAAAATCGCTTAAATAGGCGAAAATAAAGTATGTAACCGTTTACTATAATGGCTATATATAACCATTTCTAGACTATGAAAACCTATTCATAAATCAAATATAATTATTTTCATAAACCCGTCTTTATTTAGAAACTAATTAAATAAAAAAACCAAATTCGTTAAATTTCTAAACGAATTGGCTCTTCTTTTTTGATACAGTCTAACTCATCGACATCAACTTTGTTTACTTTCTTTGATACAGGATACATTTTTAAGTAGTGATCTCCTATAAACGATTCAGGATTTAGTACTCCATCAATTAAATACTTTTTCGCATCCTCAAGTTTCAATATCACTGGCATTCTATGATGTAAAACTTTCATCATCTCTGATGCTTCTTTTGTTATCATTGCAGTTGTATATTGACCATCATTGATTACAGAATATTGACTATACACACCAGCAAAGAAAAACATTTTTTCATTTATATGAATTCGATAAGGCAACTTCCCTTGATCAGTCTTTTCCCATTCATAAAATCCATCAGCCAAAATCAAACATCTTCGATGCTGAAGTGCTTCTTTTAAGAACCATTTATCCATCAGAGATTCGATTCTCACATTAATCAATTCTAACTTACTATCTTTGTTTTTCCCAAAACTTGGTATAAATCCCCAAGTAAGTGGCATTAGTTTAAAGTTTTGAACTTCATAAGTGATAGCGATAACTGTCTGCCTAGGAGCAATATTGTATCTAGGCAAAGAAGCAATGATTTGATCATCAATAGTAAATTCTTCAAAAAGATAACGTTCTACTTCACTTCTGCTCTTCGCTAGTGTGAAACGTCCACACATATTCACCACTCCCTATTTTTGTTTCCGTTTGCGAATCTCATTAAACGCCTTTTGATAAACAGGAATCATTCGCTCTTCATCGACGTATTCTAAACACTCATCAATCCAAAACCAACGAACATCTGAGTTCTCACTTGGATTATGACTCAATAACTCCTCTTCACTCGCCTCTAATAAATACGTCACATTTAAATGTAGATGATCCCCTACATATTTCCCATGCTTGATATGATTACTTACATGAATAATATCCAACATCAAAATATCACGATCAACTGGCACAATATGTTCAACGCCCGTTTCTTCCTTCGCTTCTTTGATTGCGACACTCAGTAAATCAGCATCACCATCATTATGGCCACCAACCCATCCCCAAGCATTATAAATATTGTGATGAATAAAAAGAACTTTATCCATGGTATGATTAACAACAATCGCAGAACTCGTCACATGCGCAACCAAATTCTCTCGATATAAAGCATCCTTATGATCTTCAATAAAAGCAATCATCGCTTTTTGATCAACACGTTCTTGTTCATTTTTTGGATGATATCGTTTAATATCCTCGATATACTGATTGTTCATTTGTCATCAACTCAACTTTCTCTTACTCATATTATATCATAAAATGAATCCACAAAAAAAGATATCAAATCTACTGATTCGACACCTTTTTATGTCCAATTTGCATACGTGGATCCACTACAATATATAACATATCTGCAATCAATGACATCATCAGCGCAATCGATGCATAAAATGTTGAGACAACCACCACTGTATTTGTATCAATGTTGACATAATTAAAATCCAAAAATGGTTTCAATAAGGAATCCATAAATAAATTGGCAACACCTTGTATGTTATAAATTACTTCAATCAAAAACGAACCACTTAACACCAAAATAAATGTCGAAGATAAGGCCGGCATCACTGCGACCGCACTATTTCTTAAGGCATGTCTAAAAATAACTTGTCTTTTATTTAGCCCTTTTGTCCTCGCAAGCAATAAATAATCAGCACCAAATGTTTCTAAGAGTTCACCTCTAACCAAACGAGTAAAATTCGCAATCGGACCAATGGATAATGCCATAACAGGAATCGCAAACCCAAGAACTCGTTGCTTAAACGTATAAGCAATCACAGGGTACATTGGTGGTAACCAACCCAACTCATAACCGAACACTAAAATCAAAGCAAACGCTAAGATGAAACTAGGAACCGAACTAAAGACCAAAGTAAAAATAGCAATACCATGATCAATAAAACTATCTTTCTTAACCGCAGAGATAATTCCAAGAGCAACACCCATAGAAACATATACAAAAAATGCGATGACGTTGATCTTCAAAGAAATCGGTAATTTTTTCACCATCAATTCCCAAACATCATTGCCTTTATTATTTGTACCCCAATCCCACTCTGTCAATATACCAACGATATAATCTTTATAACTCGAAGTCGCATTCTTTAAAATATCTAAAAACGGCAATCTTCTAGCATATTGAAATGTTGACGCAAATTTGGTTGATATATACATGAAGGTCACCATAACAAACAATACAACGAACAACCATGCAACTCTTTTTAACATGTAAGCAAACATTGTTATGACACCTCCTTATTTAGAAAACTTCAATTATTATTCCCCTGTAACATATAATTTTAGCACAGGATGGCGAAAAGTACAGTTTTTTCTTTAACTTAAATTTATAAATAAGGTAAGTTACAAAATACAACATCTAAGTTACAATCCTGATTTAGAAAAACCGAATACAAAAAATATGTTATAATAGTCCCAAATACAAGAAAGAGTTGATGAAATTGAGTAAACATACCGAATTAACCATCCGCTTTGCGAATAAGAATGATGCCGCACTTATATTATCATTCATAAAAAAACTAGCCGTATACGAGCGAATGGAAGACGAAGTCATCGCAACAGTAAACAGTATTGAAGAATCCATCTTTCATAATAAAGACGCTGAAGTCATCATCGCAGAAGAACACGATCAACCAATCGGATTTGCTTTATTTTTCAAAACATACTCAACCTTTTTAGGAAAAGCAAATTATTACTTAGAAGACTTATACATCAATGAGGACAAACGCGGACTAGGTTATGGAAAACAAATGCTTTCTTTTTTAGCCGATATTGCTTACAAAAGAAATGCAAGCAGACTAGAATGGGTCTGCTTAGATTGGAACAAACCATCCATCAAATTTTATAAAAACCTAGGCGCAACGCCACTAGAAGACTGGACAACCTATCGCTTATCTGGTGACGCACTTAGAGCACTCGCAGACCATCAAAAAAGCTAGAAATGAATTCTAGCTTTTTTTAATGACTGCTTTATTTGAAGTATGCATAGCTTTTTCAATACTTCCCAATATATCATCATACTGTTTTTCATTTATTAAAGCAAAATACAAAGTCCCAAGCAATGCCTTAACATTCAAATGGATTTTAAAATAGTCACGATATGTATTTTGGTGTTCAAATCGTCCCAACTTTGACACAAAATCTTCCACCAAATCATTTGATAAAACACCACTTTTAAGACCTTTTAAGATTGCTTGAACAATCCGTTCTTCTTCTCCGTCGATGTAAACATATTGATTCTGTTGAATTTTAAATACCAACAAGTCTAACAATGCTTCTTGCACGTCTTTCTCAAGATCTTTCGATTGAAACAAGCGACCAAGAACATCTGCACTATGCGCTACTGAATGCATCCAACCAACTGAATCATCATATCCATCTAAGACTGTTTCTTCCTCTAGATACTGCACCATTGCTTTTCCAATATCTTGCACAATAGATGGATTTAATACACCTTTTTCTTGATTTAGATAAAGGATATAAGCTAACTGTAAGAGTGTAAAAGTTCTTTTCAATACACTATATTGATCATGATTATTGATATCATAAAACAAATAATCATCACTTAAATACATCTTTATTAGTTTCTTAATTTCATCACTAGTTAAATGGTTTGTTACTGCTGCCAAGCTTTCACAAACAATATCATCACGAACAAACGGATCAGGATGACCAATGTATGGCAACATTTTTTCCACCAAAGCAAAATAGTCGACATGTAAAAAAGGTTCACTTTTTTCTTTTTCTTTAATCAAGTACTCAATAATATCATCATATTTCGTCATAACAGCACCTTAATATACATTATCATCATCTTTATCATAAATATAATTTTTTACTGTATTTTTCCACTGTGCTTTGTTCATAAAAATGATATTGCTCTTATTAGGAAAGAACAAATTATTAATAATTGGAATCAATAAAAACATCAGCCACCCAGGATGCCAAAAACTATCTCCTAAAATACGTAAACTTTCAGGAAAGAAAGCACGAGGATAAATAATACCAATAAAAATATAAATAAATGTGATCGCAACACTCACCATTTTTCGTGCATCGATTCTTCCTCGGTAAATCATATCAGAAAGCGGAATTAAGAAAAACACGACCCAACCAGGATGTGCCAAATCAAACCCAAATGCCAACCATAAAAATAATATCACTGTAATCAATGGCATCGTTTGATGTATCCTTCTCGCTAAGTGATCACTCAACAAAATCAATGATAAAGGAACCAATAATAAAAAGCTAATTCCGAGTTTCCAATTATCAAACACGAATCCACTAACCAACAACATAAACAGTGATATGAGTGGCATCGTCGCAACAAGTCTTTGTTTCATTTTTCATCACCTTCTTTCTTTTTTACTTGTATATATTTTATCATAAACATCGAACAAAAAGAAGAGCATTTCTGCTCTTAATATTTGACTAAGTTTCGGCCGCTTTCTTTAGCCTGATACATCACTTCATCAACCCGTTTTAGTAACTCATCTATTTTTTCATCTTCTCTGTATTCAACAACACCCATACTCACTGTAATAGTTCCTACTGTAGGAATTTGTAGATTACGAATAAGTTTATGTAATCTTCTCGCTACTTTCACAGCATCTTCCAACATTGTATTTGGAAGTAATATAATAAACTCTTCCCCACCATATCGATAAACAATATCATTCGATCGTTTATCTTCTAACACCAAATCAACAAGTTTCTTCAATGTTTCATCACCGATTAGGTGCCCGTAAGTATCATTGATTTTTTTAAAATGATCAATATCAAACATAATCAATGAAAAATCTGTTCCATTGATCTTTTTCTCATCTACAGATTCTTCAAGATGTTGAAACATCTTTCTTCGATTATACAACTCTGTCAATGCATCTCTTTCAGAAAGAATTTTCAATCGTTCTTCTACTTTTTTTGATTCTGTGATATCAAACACAATCCCCTGTGAACACTCTCCCACTTAATCAAGATTTGAAGTGGG
>DFNN01000139.1 GCA_002376065.1 Caryophanales bacterium UBA3566 | reverse complement strand
TCCTGAAGTTGTAAAAGTATAAATCAAATAGGAGGTAACACTATGTCAAAAGAAGAATTTAGCATTGAATTAGCTGGAGTTATTGGAACAATAAAAAGTTATACAAGTGATCCATTTATTATTGGATACATAAGTGAATTAAAAAAAGCATTAGAAAATGAACAAATGTATATGGCCAAACTTATTATTTCAAAATTAATTGGTTGGTATAATGAGCAGATCGAAGACATTTTGGTAGATCGTTATGTATATAATAAAGATGCTCATAAAAAATCTTATCAAATTTTGAAAAATTACGTTACTTGTTTAACATGATAAAGAGATGATCAAATCTCTTTATCATGTTTTTTATTTGCAAAAATCACAAATGAATAGCACTTACATTATCTGTATTATAGCATAGATAAAATATCATTTACAAGGTATTCCAAGAATTGTGTATGTGTATCCATACTTCTTTTAAGCGATATTCAGCGTTTTAGCAACTAGATGTTAAATGTCTAATAGAGATAGATTATATTTTTATTCTATTAATCAAAAAAAAGAACAAGATTTTCATCTTGTTCTTAAGTACTAAGAAGTGTATTCCCCATATTGATAAAATACAAGAAATTTACTATTTATATAAATTAACATAATATATTGATCTATTGAACAATTTAAAACGATAATCCCAATACTTAATAATTCTTTTTTCTAGACTAACTAAAAAATTTTTATATATGGGGAATACACTTATATTATAAACCAATTTTACTCATTTGTCACGAATTACTACAAATTAATCGAATAATGCATATGTATCTTCTGAAAAAGTGTACAAAACAGTTGTTCCTGAGCGATACAATAAGTAGCCTTCTCCTGTTTCATTTAACGCAGTTTCATAAGCAACTGCTTCTGATTCACTTGACATCTCAACCAGTTCAATCCAACTACCACCATTCAAATATCCAACATATAAATCTGTAATGGTTACTGACAAATCATAAAGACTATTCACACGATTTTCTTGAAAATAATCAATGCTTTCTTGATCTCTTTGTTCGAGTTCGTATCCTGCATTTGTTAAAATACTTTTAACCGTAAATAGCGTGTTTGTTTCACCTTTATCATTGTCATCTACTACATTTGGATCATCACTTTTTGTATTTTCATCAGCAGTCTCATCATCTCCGCATGCCGATAGAGAAAATACTAGAAAAAGGGTTAAAACTAATAATAACTTCTTCATTTTCTCCTCCATTTAAAAAGAATAGACAAAAACACAAACCTTTAGCACCATCAAGTAACCAAAATCTGCTCTTTAATCTACTCTAGTATTTTATGATACTATATTAGCATGGAATAATTTGTATTTCAATATTTTTTTATACTCCATTAAGACCTTAGTTAGGATTTAAAATACATACTTATTACAGAAAAAAAAAGACTTGTTCATTATGAACAAGTCTTTGCATTTACGATGGTGGAGTTAGAGGGATTTGAACCCCCGACCCCTTGCACGTCAAGCAAGTGCTCTCCCACTGAGCTATAACTCCATATCTTTCGTACATATTAAAGAATATACGAAAGATTCATTTTTGTCAATATGTTTTATAGCACTTCACGGAAAATAATATATGCAATATATATTACATAGAGTGCCAAATATAGGTATCCATATCCTTTTGTGATTTTTTTATTTACCACGATTGTCCATGTTAAGAAGAATGTAAATCCAAGTAAAATCAACAAGTCAAAGATAACAACAGGTTGAATAATCATACCTCCAATAGAGGCTCCAATACCAAGTACTAGTAAAATATTAAAGATATTTGATCCTATCACATTTCCTAATGCAATATCATTTTCATTTTTCCTAGCTGCTACGACACTTGTAACTAGTTCCGGTAAACTGGTTCCTAATGCAACAATAGTCAATCCAACTAAGGCTTCACTTACACCCAACATTAGTGCAGAGTTTCTCGCACTAGATACAACCATTTCTCCACCAATGATGATCATCGCTAGTCCAATAAGCAAAAATAGAATACTTTTTTTGGCCGGCATTATATCAATATCATCATCAATATCTAAAATCACTTCTTTTCCTGATTTTGCGACTTTAAAGTTTATTCCTAAGTACCATACAAATAAAACAAGCAAAATCACTCCTTCAATTTGTAATAAAACATAGTTTCCGTTGACACCAAAAAAGACAGCAAACCCAAATAAAACCGCTGTGACCATGACCATAAATGGAATTTCGCGTTTGACCAAACTATAATGTACCACAATTGGCGCAAAAATAGCTGATGATCCTAATACCACCATCGAGTTAAACATATTTGATCCCACAATATTTCCTAAGGAGATATCACTGCTTCCTGATATCTGAGAAAAAATACTCACACTTGCTTCTGGAGCACTTGTTCCAAAAGAAACAATCGTGAGCCCAATGATCAAAGTACTAACACCAAGAATTTTCGCTAGACTACTTGCACTGTCAACAAAATAGTCAGCTCCTTTTACTAGTAGTGCCATTCCAATCACTAAAAAGAACATGTTTGTCATAAACTCTGCCCAGTTTGGTAAGGCTGTAAACAAATCAAAAAACCAATTTAACATATGTTTCCTCCTATAATTAAAAAGACTTTGCACATAATTAGCACAAGTCTCGAAATTTCAAGTATATCCGGGCGAATGCCGTATTGACGAATATACTACACATTACTGTGTATTCTACTCCCTAAATTGCTATAATGGTGCGGTCGATGGGATTTGAACCCACACGTCCGAAGGACACTACCCCCTCAAGGTAGCGCGTCTGCCATTCCGCCACGACCGCACTGCACTATATAATATATCATATATTTAAAAAAATGCACCTGTTTTTGTAATATTTTTTCGTTTTTTTCTTTAAATAATCAACTACAGTTTATTGTATTTATCCGCTTTCCCATAAGCTTTATCAATTGGATACTTCACTTTATTTTTTTCAATCTTCTCCGCAATGATCTCCTTTACGTCAAATTTATATTCTTCACATAATAAAAGACAATAACTCATGATATCAGCCAATTCTTCTTTCACATTATCAACATCTTCATTTTGCCCTTCCCATTGATAATTTTCAAGCAATTCTGCGGCTTCAATCATAATACTCATTGCTAGATTTTTAGGTTGATGAAATTGTTTCCAATTGCGTTCATTACGAAATTCATGTAGTTTTTTAATTATATCGTCCATAGATCATTCTCCTTTATATGTATTATATCACAGATATGTCCAAGCAAAAAGGCCTTTACGGCCTCTTTCTAATCGTTATTCAATGACGATTTCCACACTGTCTCCATCTGCAGAGACGATATCTACAAGTTTACCAATATTTCCTTGATCAATCATTTCCAGTAACATATCTACATCGATATTGATATCCGAATCAATATTTTTATTAATGAATCCACTACCTTTACTAAGTGCTATTTTTGCGAATGCAAGTGGAATTTGAACATTGACTCTATCTCCATCACTCGATAATACTTTAATGCGAAACATTTTTGTTAAATTTTGTAACTTTGGTTTTTCTTTTTGACTTTGTACTTCTAAAGTCTGTGGATTGTCCAGTTCTTCTAACAATCTTGCTCCTTCTTCAGCGGTGATTTCTTCATTTTGAATTCTTCTTAAAACTTCGACTTTTTCTTCTCTCATGTTAATACCCTCTTTTCTTTTTATTTTTTAATTCATCAACACGACTTTCTTCGTTTTCTTCAAGTAAATACTCTTTTTTGTATTTCTCTACAAATAATTTACAGTTGGCATTATCAAATTCATACATTTATGATCACCTCACTACATATTGTTAAGATTGTTGTTTTCTTTGACTGAACAAAATTTGTAGTCTTGATAATTATATACGACAACATCTTTTGCACAATTCCACAAAGATTTTTCTTTTTCATTAAATAAGTTTTGACTTCTCATTTTATTCACTCCTTTATATATCTAATTTTTTTATTTTACTAAAAATGATAAATCTTGATAATTATAAACTCTCACGTCTTTTGTTTTTGCATTCAATGCATGTTCTTTGGTAAATAATTTTTTTATCTTTTTCATCTCCTTTTATATTTATAATACGAAACGAAATTCTTGATATAGGTAAATTGGTAAATTTCTTTGATCACATATCATTTTTGATGATGATTTTCTAAATAGTTTTGAGTTTTTCATTTTTCTCTCCTTTATGATTGATTATCTTTATTTACAAAGTTGATAATTATATTGTGTCATATCTTTTTTACAAGACCATATTGATTTGTTCATTTTTTTAAGTATGTTAGTTTTTTTCATAACTTACACTCTTTCTTTAATTAATTTTATTAATTTGTATATTGATTTTGTTAACTTACACCTATATATTACAACATGATTTTTACTTTGTCAATAGTTTTTTCAAAAATAATTAAAAAAATTAATATTTTTATTAATTATATTAATTTATATGTTAATTTATATGATTTTTATATCTTTGCAAATAATAATCCACCCGTGAG
>DFNN01000010.1 GCA_002376065.1 Caryophanales bacterium UBA3566 | reverse complement strand
ATTTGTTTGACATCATCAAGTGTGTTCACACCACCACCGACACTAAAAGGGATGTTGACTGATTGCGCGACTTCTTTGATAAATGTGAGTGTGGGACCGCGTTTTTCAGAAGAAGCAGTGACATCATAAAAAACGAGTTCGTCTGCGCCTTGTTCACTATAAAATTGTCCGAGTTCTTTTGGGCTTGAGATATCGATGAGGTTTGCAAATTGTACACCTTTGACTACACGATTGTTGCGAACATCTAAACAAGGGATGATGCGTTTTGTGAGCATAGTAATGCCTCCTTTAAGTTCATGGTTCCTTCATATAATGCTTTCCCGATGATTGCACCATAGATATTGAGTGAAGAAAGTTCTTCAATGTCTTTGAGTGATGTAACCCCGCCTGAAGCAATGATGTTGAGTGATGTCTTTGCTTTTAATTGTTTATACAATTCCATATTTGTTCCTTCTAACATCCCATCTTTTGCGATATCAGTGACAACGATGGTGTCTATTCCTAACTCTTCAAGTTCTTTGACGAAGTGAAAAATATCGACACTTGTTTGATCTTTCCAGCCATTGATTTTGACTAAGTTGTTTTCACAATCAAGTGATACAACGATGCGCTCTTTATAAGTTTTAACAGCGCTAATGAAGTCTTGTTTGTTAGAAAAGGGCATGGTTCCGACAATCACGCGAGCAACACCTGAATTCAATAGTGATTCAATGGTTTTCAGATCACGAATACCACCACCTACCTGGATTGGGATGTTGATTGATTGGGCTATGTTTATAATGAGTTCTCGATTGTTTGATGCTTGGTTCGCACCATCTAAATCAATGATGTGTAACATTTCTGCGCCCTGTGCGATGAATGTATCCGCTGTTTTAAGTGGATTTGTACTATAAGTGATGGTTTTATCAAAATCACCTTTGGTTAAACGTACACACGATTTGTTTTGCAAATCGATTGCTGGTAATAAAATCATGAAATCAACTCCCCGTAAGCTTTTAATATATTGAGACCAACTGCACCACTTTTTTCTGGGTGGAACTGTGTTGCGTATACATTCTTATTTCGAACAATTGCTGGTATTTTTACGCCATAATTTGTACTAGCGATGCATTCCTCATTAGATGAAGAAACATAATAAGAATGAACAAAATAGACATAACTATCTTCTTTAATGTATTGCAGAATTGGATCAACTTTGTCAAATTGTAAATTGTTCCATCCCATGTGAGGGATTTTTAAGGATATATCAAGTTTTTTGATTTCTCCTTTGAAGATATCTAGTCCTTGATGTTCGCCAAATTCATAACTTTTCGTGTAAAGCAACTGCATACCAAGGCAAATTCCTAGAAGATATTTTCCTTTATTGATGTGGTCTTTGATATAAGGAATAAGTCCTGAATCAATTAATGAGTTCATTGCGTCTTCAAAGGCACCAACACCTGGTAAGATCAATGATGTTGCTTCTTTGATGATCTTTGGGTCTTTTGATACAATCGTGTCTAGTCCAACTTTGTCACAAGCTTGTTTGATGGACGCAAGATTTCCAACATCGTAGTCTAATATGACATGTTTCATAAGGCACCTTTGGTTGATGTGACGTTTTCTGTAGTGATAGTGAGTGCTTCTTTAAAGGCGAGACCAAGAGCTTTAAAGTAGGATTCAATCATATGGTGATCGTTTTCACCATAGATGACATTGATGTGTAAAGTAATGCGAGATTCAATCGAAAATGCGTAAAAGAATTCTTTGGTGTTGTTTACTTGGTAAGTACCAATGAATTCGTTTTTTGGTTGATCATTGAAAATGAGATAAGGGCGGTTACTGAAGTCGAGAGTGACTTGTGATAAGGCTTCATCCATTGGGATGGTGATGCTTGCGAATCTTTTTCGTCCAATATCTTGATAGATGAGTTCCTGAAAAGCACGTCCTAAGGTAATCCCAATGTCTTCAACAAGGTGGTGTTGATCGATTTCTGTATCCCCACTTGCGCGAATAGTGAGTGAGAGATTTGCGTAATAAGCAAAGGCAGTGAGCATGTGATCTAAAAAAGGAATACTTGTTTGAATCGATGAGTCATTGTTATTTAGATCAATGGTGATGGAAACATTGGTTTCTTTGGTTTTTCTAGTTAGGGTTGTGTTTGTTTTCATTTTTTATCTCCTTTAAGGCTTTTAGCAATATTGGTAGTTCGTTGTCACTAGGGATTGTGATGCGATAAGCATGATTTGGGAATGATCTGATAGATATATCATATGTTTCTAGATATGAGGCTAAAGGAAAAGAAGTGCTTAGGTATAAAAAGTTTGCGTCACTGTGTAAAGGGGTCATATTGATGTTTGATAATGCGTCTTTTAGGGTTGTTTTATTCTTTTTGATCATGTTGATGTACTGATTGGTTGCGTTTAAATCATTCAGCGCATTGGTTGCGATAGATAAAGACAACTGTGAGACACTATATGGGGTTTTTACGCGTTTTAACTGATTGATTAAGTATTTGTTTGTGACTAGGTATCCAACGCGTAAGGAGGCAAGGCCATATGCTTTTGAGAAGGTTCTAGTGACGAGTAAGTTCGGGTGATTGTTGATTTGATCAATCATCGAGGCATCTTCATTTAAAAACTCAATGTATGCTTCATCTAAAACAACTAAGGCTTTTGTGGAATGTAAGATTGTTTTGATGTCTTCATATTTGATTGATGTTCCCGTAGGGTTGTTTGGGTTTGATAAAAAGATGACTTTTGGATTGACTTGATTGATTGTTGAGAGGAATGCGTTTGTGTTGAGCAAGCCATCTTGATTGAGCGGGAATGTTTCAAAGGTTGCGTTATAATAACGGGCATATTTTTCATACATGACAAATGATGGGGTGAGGCTTAAGACGACTTCATTTGGGGAGACGAAACTTTTGACGATGAGTTCTAGTAGTTCACTTGAACCGCTGCCAATTAAGAGTTCTTCAGGAGATAAATTGTATTTTTCTGCGAGTTTGTTGGTGAGCGATGTTGCGAGTGAATCTGGGTAGCGGTTGAGTGTGATGTCACTAGGGATGGTGTAGGAGTTTATATTGTAATTTGCTTCATTCGCATCTAGTTTGATGGCTTTGGTTTGTGGATTTGGGGTGTAAGGTTTTAAGGTTGAAAGTGATGGTTTTAGTTTCATCTTTGTTCACCATCCATCCTTATTTTTACTGCGTTTGCGTGCGCGTAAAGTCCTTCTTCATTAGCGAGGCGAATGATTGAAGGGGCGTCTTTTA
>DFNN01000049.1 GCA_002376065.1 Caryophanales bacterium UBA3566 | reverse complement strand
ATAGACTTTTTCAGTGCCTTCTTAAAATCAAGGTGTTTTTCTTCTGTTTAAAGCACTGGAACGTAGTTGGATTCCCGTACTCTCCACCATTTCAGTCCGTATCCGGAGATAAAAGCAGTATGTCTTACTACTGTGATATTCTCCGGTTTTTGTTTGCAAAAAAGTGTCACTTTTTCGCTGGTTTTTGATGATTTTGAGTGGTATGAAAACATGTTGCAACATAGGTTTTCTGTCGGATTACGAAACGCAGTTTCACCAGTTAATTTAAAAATAAAATATTCAATCCTATAGTTCTTGCACCATATTTTATTAACATGCTATAATGGTTGCAAATGCCTTAATGTAGCCCAACTTAACTGTCGGTTTATAGGGGTTTATTACAAGTGACTTGATTCATAGTACAGTATTCTATATTCTACTTGTGAGGTGATTTTACGGATAATTTTAAGATTGGAAAAACGATAAGAGACTTGCGACTTAAAAAGGGATTAAGTCAAGGGGACGTTGCAAAAATATGTAATATTACAACACCAGCTGTCAGTAAATGGGAACGAGGAGAAAGCATACCTGATATCAGTAGTTTGGAAAGTTTAAGTACATTATTTGGTGTAACGATTAATAAGATCATTAACTCAAAAGCAGAAATCAATGTTACGACAAGTAAACATATTGTTTTTTACCGAATCGCGGTTGCAATACTATCAGTATGTGTTATCGTATTTGTCATATATGGTGTTTCCAATTATGCTACTTTTATTGCTTATTTAAATGATAACGAACAACTAGAAAATCTTGAAAATGATCCCATCTTATCTTCCTTTCAAGAACAATCAAGTAAACCATATCATTTGTATTTTGAAGCGACCGAGCACCAACTTGTACAAGGTAATGTCGTTAAATGGATTCATGATATCTTTATTCAAGAACCGGATTTGTTTGACTATTTTACAGGTGATGAACATCCAAACTTAAACGATATTTTAATCAATACGACTGATTTCATAAGACGAAACAATGAAACAAGCACTATAGAAATTATATGGGATCGATCAGATGGAATAGAAATATGGGACCTTGATGTTACCTATTACGACATTGAAAATGATGATGACTACTCAAGGCTGAATGCCATGGGACATACTTTGTCAAACGGAAATCAATATGATTTTAGTGTCTTTGATAGTGGATATTTCGCGATTTATGAACTAATTGATGGAAATACTGTATATGACAATTATTACTTCCATATGTTTGATATGTCACCAATCTATGTGGAAGACAATATTCAAATTGATTTCGAATTAAATAAATTAGGGATTGATATCATTTTTACCGATCAATTTGATGTGACAAGATACCACTACATTTTAACTGATTACGATTCCAGTAGAGGTTCTTGGTTCTTCCAATACTACATGGATGTTTATCTCCGTTTTCCCGAGGAACTTTCGGGTTCAGAATTACGCTTAATGAATTTCACCGATAATAATGGAGCGAAAGAAATCTCATTTCAAGCCTTTCAGGACGATCAATTAATATGGGATCCAACGTTCTATATCCATGACTATTTAATACATGAAATATATGTAGAAGAGTTGGATTATGATATACAATATCAAATGCAAAACGATGGTCTACTGCACATTGTATTTATACGAAAATCAGATGGACATATAATGTCATATAAACTATTACCAAACGAGATTAATACATCAGATTAAATTAATACCCTCATTTGAACTTTGATAAGTAAAAATAGTAAAAACTTGTACCCAGTATCAAAACCTCAAAACATCTCACCTAAAGTCCTGTTAGCCATTTCTATTAGGCGATTTGATACGGGTAAACTTCGGGGTGAGTATTATCCACCATTTCGACCCGTATACCGAGAATTTAGTAGTTTGCCTTACTACTGTGATATTCTCGGTTTTTATGTGCTCGAAAAGTGACTGTTTTTTGTGTTATTTTGCCCCGTATCCGACCCCTAAAAGTATCTTGTTTCAGGGACTTTTTTTCTGGCTGGGAAAGGGGGTTCGGGTAGCATAATGATACCAATTTGAACCTGAAATCGAAAATGATATATAAAAGAATTTTTGAGGTAGTAGAGGTAGTGCTGTATATATTTCAGTAAATAATATAGTAAAACCATCAATATTTATTGTATTGATGGTTTTTTTATATACTTATTAATGTATAATTTTTTTACTTGATATATCTGTCTAGTATACTCATAACTTCTTCGATTTTGGCAGAAGAGTCTCCTTGTTCAAATGAGTTTATAACACAACCTTTGATATGAGTTTCCAAAATATTGAGGTTTGCTTTTTTTAGGAGTGCTTGTACAGCAAGTATTTGATTGGCTATCTCGACACAGTATCTCTCTTCTTCAACCATTCTAATAATTGCATCAATCTGACCGCGTGATATTTTAAGATACTTTAGCACTTCTTTATTTAGGGCCATGGGGTACCTCCTTTTGCTTTTTTAGAATTCTTGATTTTTTAAATGATACCTTGATACTTATAGCCTAATGAATTAATCTTGTCTTCAAACTTCTTTGTTTCTACATCGTGTGCTAATTGTACTTCTGCAGTTTGTAGATTTAAATTTACTTTAACTTCTGAAACACCACAAATTTCAGATAGGTTTTCTTTTATTTTCATAGAACAGTGTTCACAAGTCATTCCTTCAATTTTAATTGTCTTTTTCATATGTATTCTCCTTATTTTTATTTTTTATACTGAAGTTAAATCCAGTTTAGGTTCTATATCTATTTTCTTTAATCTTAATGAGTTATATACTACATTTAATGAGCTGAGTGCCATCGCTGCAGCCCCAATTAGTGGATGTAGTAATCCTATAACTGCAATTGGGATGAATACTGCATTATAGATCCAAGCCCAGAAATAATTTTCTTTAATTTTTCTAAAAATTGCTTTAGATAATCTTATAGATGATACGATTCCAGTTAGTTCACCTCTTACCAATGTAACATCTGCAGCTTCGATAGCGATATCAGTTCCTGTACCAATTGCTATTCCTACATTTGCTTGTTTAAGGGCAGGTGCATCATTAATACCATCACCAACCATTGCTACAGTGCCATATATTTTTTGTAGTCGTTTAACTTCGTCAACTTTACCATCAGGTAAAACTTCAGAAACCACATGTGTAATACCAACCTTACGACCTATAGCATTTGCAGTTCTTTGGTTATCTCCAGTAATCATAACGGTTGTTAATCCCATTTTGTTAAGTAATTCAATTGTTTGTGCAGATTCTTGCTTTATAGGATCGGCCACTGCAATTATTGCAACAATCTTATTATTAATAGCCATAATCATAGCCGTTTTTGCTTCTTCCTCGAGTTTAATCATATCAGACTCGATTTGACTATGATCAATTTCGTAAGAATCCATCAGTTTTCGATTTCCAATTAGAATATTTTTTGCCTTAACCTTACCTTTAACACCCATACCAACAATAACTTCGAAATCTTTTACGTCATCAATATCAATATTATTGGATTTTGCCTTTTCGACTATTGCGTTTGATAATGGATGTTCTGATGCATGTTCTACTGCAGCTGAATAGTATAAAATGTCTGTTTCAGATGTGTCATTAAAAGACACTATATCAGTTACTTCAGGTTTACCTTTAGTTATTGTACCTGTTTTATCAAATGCAATTGCTGTAACGCTTTTGAAAGTTTGAATTGCTTCACCATTGCGGATTAAGATTCCTTTTTCGGCACCCATTCCACTTCCAACCATCAATGCAGTTGGCGTTCCTAGACCTAGTGCACATGGACAAGAAATAACTAAAACTGCTGTCGCTGTGATAAATGATAATGTCAACGGTGATAACTCTGGATTTACCCATGGAAGGAAACCAGATCCCCATTGTACGATTCCTAAGTGAAATCCTGGAAATACATTAAACGATATAAACGTTAATAGTGTTATTATCATTATCGCTGGAACGAAATAACCTGTTATTCGATCTGCAAACTCTTGAATAGGTACTTTTGAACCTTGACACTCTTCCATCATCTTTACAACTTGAGATAGGAAAGTATCTTTTCCAATTTTCGAAACCTCAACTTTTAATAATCCTTGTTTATTAATTGTAGCTCCAATCAACTCATCTCCAATTGTTCTCTTAACAGGCATAGACTCTCCAGTTGCCATTGATTCATCTAACAGACCTTTACCATCAATGATAACTCCATCGGTAGGCACTTTTTCACCAGGTCTTACAACCATAATATCTCCAACTTGTAGATCAGCGACAGGAACTTCGATTTCTTTTCCGTCTATAATCACTTTTGCAGTCTTAGCACCCATTTCCAACAATTTCTTAATTGCCTGTGATGCGCGTCCTTTGGCCTTTATTTCAAGATATTTACCGATTAAATGGAAAGTCATGATAGTTGTAGCCATTTCGATAAAGGTTGTAACTGGAATGAAAAATCCGAGTAAACCAATTAAATAAGGCGGTAAAGATCCAAGAGTTACTAACACATCCATGTTAGGACTCCAGTTTCTTAATGCTTTAAAACTACCTTTATGAACATGTAAACCTGTACCGAATATAATAGGAATCCCAAGTGTAGCGGTTATAAATAGATAACCAGGCACTGGTGTTAAAAACATATGGATCAACATTATTATCATAATAGTTGATGTTAATGCTATAGAAATCCACATTTTCTTTGCAGCTTTCTTGATTTTAATCTCATCTTCATCAACAGTATTATCATCATTGTCAAGTCTTACTTCATATCCAATTTCAGATACACTCTTTTGAATGTCAATTAATCTAAGTAATGATTTGTCGTACTCAATTGTAACCTTCTCAACAGCAAAATTCACATTAGCAGTTTTGATTCCCTCTAAAGAATCTAGAACTTTCTCAATGTTAAATGCACAGGTTGAACATGTCATATTGTCAACTTTTAGAGTAACTTTCTCAATGTTGTTTACAACATTCTCAATTGCCTTATAACCAGCGTCAGACACTGCTTTATAGATAGATGTTTCATCTACTACTGTACTGTCAAAAACAACATGGCCCTTCTCAGTTGCTATGTTTACATTAGCGATAGTAACACCCTCAAGTGAGTCTAATTTCTTTTCAACTGTATTCGCACAAGTACTACATGTCATACCTTCAATTTTAAAATCTAAAGTATTCTCATTTTTTTTCATATAATTCTCCTTTAATTTCATACTCCCTCCTGGGGGGTGTCTAAATAGTAACTAATAAATATTAAGGAAATATGAAGATATTAAAAGTACTTCATTTTTGCATACACCTTTTATAGAAACATAAACTGTGATACAATTAATATGATAAGAAAAGAGGTGGCAGATATCGAAAAAAATTGCACAATGACATGTCCGATTTGTGGGATTCAAGAAAGGTTGGAGATGCCAGAAGACTAGTGCATGTATTTTTACATTTGTAAGAATTGTGGTGAGATGATAACTCCTAAACCCGGAGATTGTTGTGTGTTTTGCTCATACGGTTCTGTACCATGTCCATCTATACAAGGAGCGCAAGAGAAGTGATATATATGAATTTTTAAGGTAGTAAAGGTAGTGAAGAGTTGTGAATTTTATATTTGCGATACACATATTTCCTTAACATTTAAATGTAATAATTATAAAAAAGTCAACCAATGATCTACAGATGATTTATTTTATTTGATTGTTGGATGTAATGAACAAAAATTCAATATGGAGGAAACAACTATGAAAAAAAACGTCAATAATCATGCAGAACACAATCATG
>DFNN01000050.1 GCA_002376065.1 Caryophanales bacterium UBA3566 | reverse complement strand
CCGGTATGTTTGCTTAAAAACATAATATCATAACCATCTTGCTCACAAATATTTTTAAAGCTTTCCAAGATTTTACTGAAAAGCGGGTGTTGTAAACCAACACCCGTAATTTCTTCAAAAATAACGCCAATCGTATACGATTTTTGGGTCACCAAACTACGCGCACTTAAATTCGGAATATAGCCCATTTCTTGCGCTAAATCTAATATTTTCTTCTTTGTCGCAAACGAAATATCAGAATAATCATTGAGCGCCTTAGAAACAGTAGTGATACTAAATCCACATTTTTTAGAAATATCTTTAATTGTGACCATCATTCCACCTTCTTAAACGTGAAGTAATTTAAGTTAAAGCCACCTTCACTTGCTTTAATTGTAAACGTGTAGACACCTTCTTGTAAAGTAAATTCTGTACTTTCTACATCTTCCCATATCTGCCAACCACCAGTCACAGGAATATTCGTCGTCACAAGTGGCAACAAACTTGAACCGTACAATTTGATTTCACCAGCCGCTGTTTCACTCGCTACACGGTAAATAATCGTGTAGGTTCCATCTTCAGGAACACGCAAGATATATTCAAGAGAATCATTGGTGTCAATCCAACCAACATTCTCTCCACCACCAACATCACTTGTTGCTTCGGTATCAATACCGACCATATCAGTATAATCTTCTGCCTCTATTTGATCTGTGACATTCGGTACAGTATCAGTTGTTACTTCAATACTAACACCCTCACTCACTTGATCTTTAAAGTCTTTCGCAACAATCTTCACTTCATACATCGTCTCAGGTAAAAGATTGGTGATATAAATCCCATTCACCGTTGTAGTACCATACAACTCATCATTCAAGTAGATTTCATACTCTTTAATCATTGTATCGTCACTCGCATGATCCCATTTTACTTGAATTGTTGAATCAGTTGCTTTCATCAATGCTAAGTCTTTGATCTCACCAGGTACTCGTTCATCCATACCCGCATAATCTTTTTGATACACCCTCACATAATCAATTTCCATTGACTGTGGAAATACCGAATCATCAACGCCCAAAGCGCCTCCCCAATTTCCACCAACAGCGATATTCATAATCAAATGAAATGCTTGATCAAATGGCCATGCATCACTATTTTCTTTATCTAAATTGGCATTAGGATTGTACCCAAAATACGCAAACAATACATCATCAATGTATAAATCAATGCGTCCAGGTTCCCAAACCATCTCGTAAACTTTAAACTCTTCTTCAACACCTTCTACTTCTCTAGAGAACCCTATTTGTGTCCCTAAACCATGGTTGTATGCCCCTGTATGGATTGTCCCATGGACTTCGTTTTTATCATACCCAACATATTCCATAATATCAATCTCACCACTATATGGCCATCCACCATAACGCCACTCCGTTGGCAACATCCATAGTGCACTCCATAAACCTCTACCAGTAGGCATCTTCGCTCTAATTTGTACTTTACCATACAAAAAATCACCATAATACTTACTCACAAGACGTGCACTAGTATATTCACGACCACCAACATTTTCTTTGATCGCTTTGATGTGTAATACACCATCTTCCACAAATGCATTATCTAAGCTATTGGTGTAATACTGTAACTCATTATTTCCCCAGCCACTTCCACCAATATCATATCCCCAGTGATCACTTGAAGGTGCACCATCAACATCAAACTCATCACACCATACAGGCTGCCATTCATCAATGTTTTCTAAATGCGCACATTCTTCAGTCACCAAACTGCGATCATCATATCCAGATGGATCATCTGGTGTTTCATCTTCTTTTGGTCCACAGCTCGCGAGTAACATCGCGAGCATAAGAACCATTATTATACTTATTTTTTTCATCAAATCACTACTCTCCTGTAATACCAGTTTTGTCGATACTTTCTACGAAATAACGTTGGGTAAAGAAATATAGTACAAGTAACGGCAATAACGTCAATACATTTCCAGCAAGTTTCACCGCTTGCATTAATTCTCTCGCACGTGAACCTTCTGGATAAATACTAGTAAAGTTCGTAATATACTGTTCTACTCTTAATGGCAACGTCAATAAACTACTACCTCTTAAGTAAAGCCCTGAAAGGTATGTCTCATTATAATACCATACAAAACTAAACAAAAACACAATAATAATCGAAGGTACCGCAAGCGGTACAATAATCTTTGTAAATATTTTTAACGGGGTCGCCCCATCTAATTCAGCGGATTCAATCAATGATTTCGGGATCATTCTAAAGAATTGATAGAAAATCAAAATAAAGATTGCCCCATTTAATCCTTGCCCTAAAATCGCTGGATACAAAAACGCCTTAATACTTCCTAATAAATCATATTGTGAATACATTCTAAACATCGGCAACATTGTAATTTGTGGTGGAACGATGAATGTCATAATCATCAACACAAACAAGATTTTCTTAAACGGAAAATCAAAACGTGCAAATCCATACCCAATTAATGCACTAGAAACCGTCGCACTAATCGCTGGAACACCAGCCAAATAAATGGCATCAAGTAACGCATCAAAGTAATTGATTTCCTCAATCACAATACGGTAATTCTCAAAATTCAAGGTTGATGGGATCCATTTCACCGCAACATCGATGATGTCTTCCATCGTCATAAAACTACCAGTCACCATATAAAGCATTGGATAAAGATAAATATACCCAAGCGCAAACAATAAAGCATAAACTAGTATATGATAAAGCAATCCATCAGTAAACTTCATCCCGATCAATAAACGCTTCATCTTCATACCAAACTGTTGGTATTCTTTTTCTTTTAATAAATGGATCGACTCTTTCACATAAGAAATCACTCTACTCATCGTCGTGACCTCCTTTTAATGTTGACAGCGCCAACAAATAATAAAATCAACAACACCATGACAATAAAGTAAATCCACGCAAGTGCGGCACTATATCCATACCCTGTTGTTAACGTACCAACAGTCGATTCACCAAGCATCACATTTCTGATATAAATGATCACTTCATTTAACCCAAAGACACTCATCGATACGACAGTATAAATAATGACAACACTCACAAGAGGCATAATTGAAGGTAAGGTAATCTTCCAAAAACTTTCCCAAGGACCCGCTCCATCAATCATCGATGCTTCATAAATCTCACGATCAATTTTTTGCAGACCAGCGAGGAAAATCAATATTTGAATACCAGTAAACCAAAGCACCAACAAAATCGTGTCAAACAATGCCTGTATTGGATTGGCCAACGCACTATTTAAGTTATCCAACACAATATCAATCACTTCATATTCTTGAATCGAAGGAAGCGTTGTCGCACCTTGCACCATCAACTCTTGGATCACAGGACCAGTCGTAATGATTACTGGTAAGAAAAACACTGTTCTCCAAGCACCTTTTCCTTTAATATCTTGGTTGATCAACATCGCAATAATCAGCGCAAATACAATCGTAATTGGTACATTCAAGATCATCTCAACAACATACTCAATCAAAATCTCCACAAAATATGGATCATACAAAAACGCTGCCTTATAATTGTCAATCCCAACACCTGACATCACAATGTCCGCTCCAGCTAGTCTCACTTTAAAGAAACTTAAATACAAGCTATACATCATCGGGTAAAGTGCAAAAATCAAATATCCAACAATCCAAATAAAGATAAAGCTCACACCAATCACTGCTTGTCGTCGTTTATTCGTGACTCTAATTTTTAATACATTAAAGAATGTCCAATACTCAAAATCACTTCTAAACACCACATTATGCGATAACTTATACTTTACTTTATCAAATAGATCAGATGCTTTTTTCAAAAAGTCTTTCACTTTTTTCATTATTCAGCACCTCCTACAAGATAATCCATCGCACGAACAGTTCCATCCGCCACTGTAATATCTTCTGAGGTGTAATTGATGTAAATGACGACTTCATTACTATACACCACTTCCACCAACCCTGCTTCTAAGACAGTGCGCGAGATAATCCCTGCCCCATCAACACTAGAAAGCGCATCATTCACGTAATGGTATTGCTCAACAACTGTTTCATTCCATAAATCAAACTCTGTTGTGAAATAATAACTAATATCGGTATCTCTTAACATACTCGCTTTTTCTTCACTTAAGATAAACGACGGATACATATGAAAATCAATCATCATCAACAGTTGTTCTTTTCCATAACTATTAAAGTTCAAATAATTCGTAAATACATTCATATCTTCACTTAAGACAATTTGTAAAATTGGCACCAAATCATCAAAATACTGTAACATACTATTATAAAATGGCGCATTAATAAATGTATTTGTATACGCATATGCATACGCATTCGGATATTGATAACTCGCAAATCCATCATACGCCTCCATCACTTCTAAATACGTATGAAACGCATCTTCTTGCATATATTGTTCCCCATCATAATAACTAAATAATGTATTCCCTAGTCCTTCAAACAAAACATCGACACCCAAATCCAAATAATCAGACGCATCATTTAATGCCAAACTCTTTGTCACTTCAGGATACAACATATAATTGTCTTCAAAGACACAATTATTACAAGTATACATCATTTTAAATCGGTTGCTCGCTTTCGCCACATCCGTGCGATAACTCACACCACTTTCTTCTCCCGCAAAAATATAACTATTGATCAAAGATACTCGACCATAATCTAGTAAATAATTAAACAAATCTTCATATTCACGGTTGCGTCCCAGTTTACCCTCAAAATCAACATTACTAGGTAAATGACCACTATATCCACCATCATTCCATCCCATCAATGAGACTTCATAATTGATGATTCCTTCTTCAATGAAATATTCTTGCATTCTTCTAATATCTTCAACACTCGTCATCTCAAGCGCACTTGCACCAAAGAATGACTGTTCACTATCACTCATCAAATAACTGATGTGCAAAGGAATGTTTTCATTCACTTCTTTATTTCCTAAAATACCAGCCTCTTGTAAATACATGCGGTATTCGCTCGCAAGACCAGCGTAGTTTGCTTTTTCTCCTTCAACCATCTTATAAATGACACGAATATCTGATGTTGATGTCACAACACTTCTCAAAGCTCCACCACTACCATCACTAGAAAAACTTTGACGATATACTTTACGGACATCATATTTCGGGAAGATCAAGTTGTAATCTAAATTGTGTGCACCATTTGGATACATATACAACCTAGCACTCATGTCACCCTCTTCAATGATCCCTAAGAACCCAAACTGATTAACCCCATGAACAACGCCAAATATCGGCATTGATAACGGATAATTATTGACAGTTTGTCTAGTTTCACTAAGACCAAAGTTTTCGCCATAAAATGGTGCTTGATAAGGACTCAAAAACTCACTATTGTTATCCTCATAACGAACAAGCGCACCTGCACCATCTGGGACCATCATATACCCAGGAATCTCATCCATTTTGGTCGCACCTAGTGAAGGAAACACAATAATACTCGATAATAAAATCTCTTCTTCATTCGCTTCAACGATTGAATCATAATCAATATATGTACTTAAGCCATCACTTGAAAGTGTCACTTCAACATCAAAACTAATATTGATTTCCGTTAACCCGAACTCAATCATTTGTTCTTTTGTATAGTCACCATTCAAATAATCAGGATACAAACGTTCACATGCTCTAGTAGCACAAAAACCACCAAAATTGAGTGACAATTTCAATCCATTTTGTATCTCTTCAACGTCCGCCACAAACACAGTATCAGTGATACCAACATTTTCACGGATTGTCATGTTTTTTTGCACAGTAATATATTCAATCCCAAAACCACTACTGAGTAACCCATCATAACTACCCGCATTGGCATTTTCAATGTGGGTTGCGTATACATAACCACTATCTTTATGTTCAACTTTAAAAGACACATGTTCCTCATCATAATACATACGAAGTGATGCATTCTCACTAACAAGTTCATCCTCTTCATCAATCTCAATATACAGTGCTTCATCAACAATACGCATATCTTCTACTTGCGTATAACGAGAAGAATTCAACTTCATGTCTTCTATATAACTTGGTTGTTTCACCAAATCATCCACTTCAGAAGGCGTAAATGTTGTAATCCCCACTGCACCAGCTGAAAATAGCCCAATCACTAGTACTGCTTTTTTTAGGATATTAAACATGGTAATACACCTCCATAATCAAATCTCTCACTAAGGTAAATAATTCACTCAATAATATATAAATGATAAACGTTCCAAGCAACAACATCACCATTGTAAAGAAACTAATAAGCAATGAGATAATTGTATCTTTGACATTATAGTAATGCGTTTCTTTGACCATAAAGAAGAAATAAATACC
>DFNN01000160.1 GCA_002376065.1 Caryophanales bacterium UBA3566 | reverse complement strand
ATCAATTCCAAAAAACCCATCACTTATCGGGATATACATCAACCCAAATATGATACAAACAAAAGAAAGTGTCATCAAAGGAACATAATGGACAATTATTTGCTTTTCTCCCACTTGTTTTTTTTGGCCAAAGAAAATTTGTGACAATTTTAGAAACGATGTTGCTGTTCCAATATTTACAGCATATAGAATCCAATACCTAATGTTACCTTCTATTCCATATTTAATCACTGACTTACTAATAAATCCATTAAAGAATGGGGCACCAGTAATAGAAAGCATCCCAACAATCATAAAAACACTGACAAACGGCATTGTTTTAAATACGCCTCTTAAATCATGAATTTTTTTTGTACCATATTGTGCAACAATAATACCTGCACCTAAAAACAACAAACTTTTAAAGAAAGCATGATTAAATACATGCAACAACCCACCATACGCTATCTCTTGGTTTATATTTGAAATACCCATCATAATGATTCCAACTTGACTCACCGTATGATAAGCAAGAACTTGTTTGATGTCTTTTTGACTTAACGCAAAGACCACACCAATCAATGCAGTTAATCCACCAATCACAAAAAAGAAATCATGATATGCGAATGAAGCCCCCTCATACATTGTTGTAATACGTAAAAACATATAGATTCCACCCTTCACAATGAGACCACTCAAAAGCGCACTAATCGCAGAGTGTGCGACCCCATGTGCTCTAGGCAACCATGTAAAAACTGGAAACAACGCAGTCTTGACACTGATACCTGCAAGCATCAGTACAAACGCAAACTTAATCAATATTTGTCCATCATATACACTACTCATCATTGAACCAACAATTTGTACATTAATAGTTCCAAATGAATTATATATTAAAATTATCCCAAGTAAAAACGCAAGAACACCACTTGTATTTAATAATAAATAATAAAGTGCAGCTCGAAAACTTTCTCCCGTCTTCGTAAACGCAATTAAAATCGTCACTAACAGTGTTGTCAATTCCAAAAACACAAACATATTAAAAAGATCATTAGACTGTAAGAGACCTAAAAAAACACCCTCTAGAAACAATAAAAAGAATAAGAAATTGTAATCCTCTTCTTTTGTCTGTAACGTATAAAGTAAAACCATCCACCATATGAACACACTCAACATCACAAAAGACAACGATAAAGCATCGTTATATAAACTAATTCCTATTCGCTCATCCCACAAACCGAACACAATATAAGTATCACTATAAGATTCTTTAAAAGTGACATAATATACAATCACCAAAATAGTAACCAACAACTGAGCAACAATACTTAAATAATTGACATAACGATGCTTAAACAAATAAATGATAACACCACTAAGAATAGGAATAAATATTAGTCCAACAGGTATAAAGATCATTACTCTTCACCCCCATCACGTAAAACAACATCCCACTCAACAGATCCATAGTGATGAAATATCTTAATACACAACATCAAAGCCAACGCTGTCACGGTTGAACCAATCACAATGGTCGTGATCATCAATGCTTGTGGCAATGGATCAACAATATTCACCAAACCTTCTGCAAATATTGGAATACTCCCACCTTCAAGATTTCCTAAATTCAAAAATAATAAAATAACACCTGCTTCAGTAATCGTCACACAAAAAACACTCTTAATGATATTCTTGCTTGTAGACAATCCATAAAGTCCAATCAATACAACCAAAAAAGTCAACAAAGGATTCATTATCGTCCCTCCCTTAAGAATGCTGTAAATATCGCCCATAATCCGAGTGCCACTTTCACTCCAATCAAGACATTCATCAATACTAAATATATAGTTTGAACACCCGCATCAGATGAAGTAAATGGATTCGTGAACATTGTACCCTTTGTAAAGATACTCAACATAGCGAACACCACAATAATAATGAATACAATTTTTTCAATACTCAAAATAAAACTCGTAGAAGTATCCTTATTCGGATCAATATAATACAGGATTAAAATCGCAGTCGCAACAATCGCTCCACCTTGAAATCCACCACCTGGTGAAAGATGCCCATTGACAATAATATAAAAACCAAACACCAACATCAACGGATACACAACACGTGCAAACATAACAAACAAATCAGGGGTCTTAAACTTATCCAACATAAAATGCACATTATGTTCCTCAATATCATGTTTGCTTATCCAAATGATTCCTGAAACAGCGATCAATAAGATACCAGCCTCAAAAATACTATCAAACAATCGATAATCCAAATAAATTCCAGTAACCAAGTTCATCGAAGCAGTATCTTCAAGACCATTTAATAAATAATATCTCTTCGCAAAGGTATCATACATTATGTCAAGCTCTTCCATTGTAAAATAGAAAACACCAAATAAAAACAACAATAGTAAAATCAAGAACCCGTGTTTAATCACCGAACTCACCATCCTTAAACCGAACAACTTTAATATTTGGATAATTCGATGCCAACTCTTCTAATTTATGCATTAACACACTAGAATCTTTTCCTTTTAATAAATATTCTCCTGTTTTCTCGTCTTTTTGAATGATCAAATCAACATTTGTCTTCTCACAAATCACTTGATCCTTATCAGGATCATAATTACAAAGTTCAGGGTCGTTACTAATATTCAACTCTAATTTATAATACTCAGAAAAATCTCTCAATAAACGATATCCATCACCCTCTTTATCAAATGTCTTACGAATAAAATCATCCATCGCTCGATCTAAAACAATAAACTCACGCTGTCTAGAAATACTAATCACATAGATTAGGGGAATAATTGCACTCCCAATCGCCACCTCAGCTATCGCAACATCTGGAGCATTATTAATTACATACAAACTAGCAGTGACCAATGAAAAAGAAGTAATCAATATAATAATCGTCCCATTATTTTTATGTACCACAATCGCAATCGCAATAATGATTAAAAGAATTTGCAACGCATATGCTGTTATCTCAATCAAAGCCAACACCTTCTTTTTTATCAGAACGATTAATTTTATTCACCTTTACACCAGTTAAAAAAGCACTTCTAATATTCACATGAGAACTAATAGGATTGGTGATTAATAAAAAACCAATCAACAATACAAATCGAATAACATAATCTATTTTATTCACACTCGCAAGCAACAGTGCAATCAAAATCGTTAAACTAGCTACAGTATCAATCGTAGCAGCCGATAGTATTCTTGTATACAAGTTTTTTAGAATATAAATTGAACTCATACCAAAAACAATCGCCACCCAAGAAACAACCAATAATAATCCAACAACATAAATCATTTCTCACGTCCCCCTGTCATAATATATTTCGACAGTAACGTAATCGTCAAAAATCCAGTAATTCCATAAGATATAGCAATATCTAAAATCAAAATACTATCAACATAAATCGCATAAACCGCCACAAACAAAACCACTTTTGCACTAATCAAATTGACCATCAATATCCGATCCCAAATTGTTGGTCCAATAATCATTTTAATGAACCCAGCCAAAATTGCCAAAATCATAATGAACATTGTAATCACCAAAAACACATTCAGCGCGCTCATAATATTTCACCTTTTTGTTTCAATAACTTCTCAAAACGTTCACGTATCGGTCTTTCCAGTTCCTCTTGTGTCGTCCCAGGTTTCGCAAGAGTCAATACTTTAATCGTATGTCTTTTCATATCGGTTTCTATAGTTATTGTTCCAGGCGTCAATGTAATCGAATTAGAAATAATCCCTACCAACACAGGATCATCCACATCCAATTCAATCTCAAATACTATCGGTTCATATCGGTGAGTCAATAAATTATAAACAAATAGAAAACTAGCTTTATAAATTTGAATAAACAAAAAACCAATATAGACAAAAATCGTACGTACTTTAACCGAATGATACATATATCCATAACGATCATATAATACATTGAACGTAGCTAATGTAACCGCTACGGAAATAATAATCCCTGCAATAATAGTTTCTAATCTCACATTCCATTGCAGAAGGAACCAAAAAACAAGCAAAAACAAGAATAATTTATAACGCATTAAAAGAAATCTTCCCATCGCTTAACTCCTCTCAATTGCTTGAACTTCAAACAAACTTATTTCTTTAAGTTTACACTATTGCTAAAAACATTTCAACATCATTACAAATACTTAAATCCTAAAAAAAGAGATCCCAATAAATGGATTCTCCTCTTATTTATAAAAATTTGTAAATTATCAAATCAAATAATCTTAAGAATATAAACTATGATTACAATTATTTACTCACAATCACACAATCTACAGTTTTTTCTAAGTTGTATTGTTTAATGTATTTATTTTCTCTAGGTATCCAGTCTTGCTTAAAACGTTCAACTAGATGAGGGAGGTTTCTTTTAGATAGTCTTGAAAGTTGTTTTTCATCGTCAATCAACATTAGTATCTTTAAATCATAAATGTCATCAAATGATTGTTTCAATGCATAAGATCCTTCAATAATAAACAAATCACGATTATGATTAACATACTTCTCAGTCATTTTTTTTGTTTGACAATTATACTTATGATACTTAAAAGGGCTATTCATTTTTAAAGGTCGCAAGACTTCTTCAATAAATCTTTCGTAATCAACAAAGCCATCAACCTCAAGAAGTCTTTCGCTAGTCCTTTGAAAGTCTTGTAAAAAGAAATCATCCATATGTATCACTTCTGCTTTATATTGTTCCTTCAAATTATTCGCAAATGTTGTTTTACCTGAAGCAGCCATACCATCAATACCTATTATAACTGTTAATTTTTTTTCTAAAAGTTCATCAATTTTTTGTTTAATATAAGTTAAGCCATTCAATTCATCTATCATCATATATAAACATACCCCTATCTATGATCAACTTTTTTAATTGCTAGTATGATTAAAGGAATCGAAATTAGTTGAAAAACAATTCCAGGTAACGCTACTATAAATGCTGCACTGATGAAAGAAGAAAAACTATAAATAACACCATCTAGTCCTAAGAGAATAACATTGGCAACACCCAATACTATTCTTCCAGCAATCATTGCTAAAATAAGAGATAAATAGATATGCAATATATTCTTTTTAGAATATTGGTATAGTAGTCCAATGACAAAACCATAAGTTGCCAGTTCCAATGACATCGCTATTGCGATTGGATAAAAAGGAGGCATCCCAAATAACACAGTTCTCAACAAGGGTGAAATAAAACCTATCAGTCCCCCATACTTAGGACCACATATATAGCCACAAATAATTATCGGTAAGTGCATAGGCAAAAAACTTGCCCCCAAAAATTCTATGGACCCTGTTAAAAAAGGCAGCACGATTGCTAAAGACAAAAAAAAGCTTGATAATATAAGTTTCTGTGTTTCATTCAATTGCATAATTTCATCTCCTGTACGATTATAAACTGAATAATATGTCTTATATGAGAGTATCCTCTTATTAATGATATTACATTGGTGGTTTCTTCATCATCAACTGTTTTCACACTATACCAATCTCTCATTTCAAATAATTATAACTCACGATACTAGTTTATCATATATGCACGAAAAAAAAGCATTTAAAGTATAGGATATTTTATCTATGACAAGATTCGACCATATGTATCATTTTCTTCATCACTTTTGATATTTCATCATTAAAATAATAAAAAACTACTTTAGAACTGATTTTTTCAAATTTATAGCTTCTATTCGCTCAAATAAACTAATCATAATCAAAAGATTTTTATTCAAATCAATTCCATAGTATAATACATTTTAGGTGATTAAAATGAAAAAAACAATTCAAATTTTGCACACAAGTGATATCCATGGTCATATACTACCTATTAATTATGCAAACAATGAATATCAAGACATCGGATTATCAAAGATTTCAACTTTAACGAAACATTACAATAAAAGTAATACAATCCTCATTGATACTGGCGACACTATTCAAGGTAGCCCAATGATGCATATACTGCAACAAAAAGACCACGACACACATCCAATCGCAAGTACAATGAATCACATGAAATACGATTATTTTATCCCAGGTAATCATGACTTTAATTTCGGACAAGAATACCTCAGTTCATTTACCAATCAATTAAATGCCACAACATTATGCGCAAATATAACGAAAGACAATCAATCTTTGTTATTTCAAAAGCCTTATGATATCTATTCTACGAAAGAAGGAATAAAAATCGCCTTCATCGGATTAACAACTGACTATATTCCTAATTGGGAGCAACCTTCTCATATAAAAAACATCCAATTCCATTCCGTGATTGATTCTTTGAAAAACATTCTTGTAGAAGTTAAAAAACATCAACCTCAAGCAATTGTTGTTGCATATCATGGAGGCTTTGAAAAAGACCTAGAAACATTCAAACCGACAATGAAAGATACCAAAGAGAATGTTGGATCGGCTATCATTGAACAATTTCCAGAAGTTGATGTATTGTTATCAGGACACCAACATCGAAAAATAGCTCAAACAGTTCGCAATATACTGGTTAGTCAACCTAGTTCCAAAGGTGATTTGCTTTCAGAAATAACTTTAGAATTTGAGCATCATAACGGATGGACTCTAAAAAACAAGCAAATCAAACAATTAACAACCAACAATTATCCCTCTGATATGAGGATAGAAAGCATCGTTGCACATGAAGAAGAAATAACCCAACAATATCTTGATCAAGTAATTGGAAAAGTTAGCGGTGAATCAATGCAGATTAATAATCAATTTCTTGCACGATTTAATAAACATCCTATAGTTTCACTTATTAACAACATCCAACTTGAGGTAAGTGGAGCAATAATATCTTGTATGTCTCTTGCCAACGATTCAACTGGGTTTGATGATAATATATCTGTTAGAAACGTTTTCTCAACATACCCATTCCCTAACACACTGACCATTGTTAAGATCAATGGCAAAGAACTAAAACTTGCCCTTGAAGAAAATGCAAAATATTTCACCCTTATCAATAATCAAATAACCATAAGTGATACTTTTAGCAAACCAAAGGAACAACACTATAATTATGATATGTTTGACGGAGTTGAATATACCATCAAAGTATCAAATCCAATTGGACAAAGAATCATATCTCTAACAAGACATAATCATCAAATCCAAGAAACAGATGAGTTCACACTCGTTTTAAATAACTACCGCGCAGCGGGTGGTGGTGATTTTCAAATATTTCGAAACCTAGATGTCATCAAAGAAATTCCAAAAGATGTACCAATATTGATCATCGATCACATCAAAGAAGTAAAAACAATTGTACCCAATAAAAAAAATAACATCACAATCATCAAATAAGAAAACACCTCATAATGATTCATTATGAGGTGTTTTTTAAATACAAAGATAAATATAACCTAGCATTCTTAAACTATTTATCCTTAGAATCATTCCGTTTGATTATATGGTATATAGACTGAATCATAGAAAGCACTTCTTTCACAATCTTCTTATAACTTACATAAACCGACCTGATAATACGCGCAATAATCCTAACAGGATACTTAAAAATCTTATCATACAAGAAATTATAAATATGCTTGATTATTCTCGCTAGCCACAAAACCATTATTCTAATTTTTCTATACACCCATCTTAATATCAAATAAACTGGATGCAACAATCTCTTAATGATTTGGTGAATCAATTTTGTAAAATTAATCACCATCTTTTTGACTTTCGCTATGATTGATTGATATAAATGATAAACAGGATCAAAGATTTTATGGATTATTCTAATTACAAACTCATACACAATAAGCCATAGATCATAAAACCATTTAAAAATGTAATATACTTTTAGAATAATAACTTTAAAAAATTGATAAAAAGGGTTTAAAACAATCTTTAGCACAACCCAAATCTTCTCCAATATACGAATCACAAAACTATAAAAGTATTTTAAAATACGTTTTATATATAATACAAACCGCTCTATCTGATTAAGAATTGCTTTGAATACGTTTATCATCCACTCTATAATTATATTGAATACTTTTCTCAAGAAATTGAAACACCATTTCAAAAAATCATATATTAAAATACCAATAAATGCAATTGGATAAACAATTACTTTTAAGGGTAAAACAGCAAGTTTCTTTAAGCTCGACTTATCCATACATAGTTCCTACCTTACTTGATTATTTATATTTGTCTTACTTTATCAAAAAATGATTCACTTTCTTTTACCTAATCTTTAAGATAATTATATCACATGCATCTAGTGATGACCGATGGTTTTTAAAAAAATTTATAGAATAAAAAGAACACCTCATAAA
>DFNN01000161.1 GCA_002376065.1 Caryophanales bacterium UBA3566 | reverse complement strand
AAGAATCAAGAAGTGTTTCAGATAATATGAAATGGCGAATCAAAAAAGAATTTGAAAATGGTGCTATATGGGGTGGCCGTTCATCACTGGGGTATAAGTTAGTAAATAAGCAATTCATAGTTATTCCAAAAGAAGCAAGAATTGTAAGATTGATTTTTCAACTTTATATCGATGGACATGGTGCTGATTCGATCAGAAAGATATTAGATGCAAAAGGCATTAAACCAATGTATACAAAAAAGTGGGGGCACTCATCCATTATGAAAATACTTAAGAATAAAAACTATACAGGTGACTTAATACTTCAAAAGACATACCGTGAAAACCACTTAACGAAAAGACAAATTATTAATAAAGGTGAACTCGACAGGTACTTCATTAAAGATAACCATGAAGCAATTGTTAGTAGAGATACCTTTGAGAAGGCGGAACGAATTAGGAAAGAACGTGCACAAAAGAATAAGCCACATTCTCCAAGACAAGATTATCCATTTCTTGGTAGAGTTAAATGTGGAATCTGTGGTAAGTCATATACAAGAAAAAGAATGAGAGATAAATTTATATGGGTATGTTCTTTATCGGTTAGACAAGGACAAGAGGTATGTAATGCTAAACTAGTCCCAAATAACATAATCGTTGAAGCTTCTAAAGACGTTTTAGGTTTAGAACAATACGATAATGCCATATTTAATTCAAAGGTAAATCAGATAATCGTTAAGCCAAATAGACTACTTGAGTTTCACATGAAGGATGGAAAGATAATTGATTACCATTGGGAACATGAATCAAGAAGTAAGAGCTGGACACCTAAAATGAAAGAACAGGCTAGAGAACGATCAATATTACAGCATCAAGGAGGAAAACAATATGCCTAAAGTTAGAGTAATACCCTCAACGATTAATCCGATTACCCAATTACCACATAATACAACATCACTTAGAAAAGTAGCTGCATATGCTAGAGTATCAACGAACAAGGATGAACAATATACAAGCTATGAAGCACAAGTGAACTTCTATCAAAAATATATTCAGGAAAAACCGAACTGGGAATATACCAAAGTATATGCAGATGAAGGAATATCGGGAACAAGCACCAAAAGAAGAACTGATTTTAACCGAATGATAAAAGATGCATTATTAGGTAAAATTGATCTCATAATAACTAAGTCTATATCACGATTTGCTAGGAACACATTAGATACCATATCTTATGTAAGAAAACTTAAGGCAAAAGGTATTGAAGTATTCTTTGAAAAGGAAAACTTATGGACACTTGATCCAAAGAGTGAGTTAATCTTAACCATTATGGCTTCAATAGCTCAAGAAGAATCACGCTCCATTAGCCAAAACGTTATATGGGGTAAGCGAGTCGGTTTCCAACAAGGTAAAGTTTCCTTTGCTTATAGTAGGTTTCTTGGCTATAAGAAAGTAGATGATAAGATTGTCATTGATGAAGACCAAGCAGTAGTTGTTAGAATGATATACAGGATGTTTCTTGTAGAAGGTAAAACTCCAACAGGAATTGCTAAGTATCTTAAGACTCAACATATTAAAACACCTAGTGGAAAGTCAACAAATTGGACCAAGAATACAGTTTCATCAATTCTTACTAACGAGAAGTATAAAGGAGATGCACTACTACAAAAAACATATACTGTAAATTATCTAGATCATACAAAAGCAGTTAATACTGGACAAATACCACAATACTATGTTGAAAACAATCACACTGCCATCATAGATAAAGACATTTGGGAGCAAGTTCAAGTCGAAATGGAAAGAAGAGAAAAACTTGGGGCTCATTATTCTTCATCCGATATCTTCTCATCAAAACTCATATGTGAAGATTGTGGTGGGTACTATGGCAGAAAGAATTGGCATTCAAATACAAGACATGAACGATTTGTTTATCAATGTAATCAAAAGTATAAGAAAGGAACAAAGATATGTAAAACTCCTCATCTATCTGAATAGGAAATCAAACAAAAGTTTATTGATTCTTATAACATCACAGTAAAAGATAAGAATAGATTTATTGCAGATACAAAAGAAGTGATTTTACTATTAACAAACACTGAAGAACTGGACAAACGAATCGTTGAACTTGAAAATGAACTCTTAGCCCAAAGTAAACGAATCAAGAAACTTCTAAAAGATAACTCCAAAATTATCACAAATTCCGAAACTTACAACGTGAAGTATAATAAGTTATCAGAACAATTCAATGTAATTAAAGATGAATTAGACAATTTGAAAGCGGAAAGAAATAAACGAGAAAACAAATCTTTAAAGATGAATGCTTTCTTGACTAATTTTAAAAAAACACCAAGTCACCTTTCTGATTGGAACGAACAAATATGGAGATTGTTAGTTGAAAAGGCTACAGTGCATAGGGATAAAAAAATAACATTCTTCTTTAAAGATGGGAAAATAATAATAAACTGAAATAAAGAAACTTTAATTTCACGATTACCCTCGTTTTAACAAATGGAATTTGATATAATATTTATAAAAAGCAACCGGTAATGATGTC
>DFNN01000094.1:666-2599 GCA_002376065.1 Caryophanales bacterium UBA3566 | reverse complement strand
AGGTTCATTCCTGCATTTGATAAAGCGATTAAAGCAATCAATGCAATATCTCTTACACCAAATAAAACAGAAATTAACACGATCATTAAAGAAGAACTTAACGCATATTCATACCATCTGAATTGGTTCATTCCTTCTTTTAAATCTTTGCGATACTTATCTTTCCATGGACCAGCAATGAGAAAGTGAAACAATGCTGAAATCAATAAGAAACTCGCAGTTAATGGTAAAAATGGTAGTGCAAATAATGTATCAGTTGTTGCCAATACAAGGCCACCAACTTCTGCATCAAAGGTTAAATAATTCCCAACAATATTGATTTTAAAATCGAATGTATCAGATAGTGTTGGATAAATAGCTAGTGCAAAAATCATCATTAACACACCTTGAATAAGGTGAACAAATCCCATTTTTTTGTTAAATGATATTAATCGATCAATTTTTGCGTCTTCATTTAGTGGTGTTGCTTTTACATCAGTACTCATAACATTCCTCCTCTTTGATAATAATTTACACTATATTTATAAAAATTACACATAAAATGCAATTATTTGTATTTCTTGAGAAATTCAATCGGAAAAACACAGAAAAACCGCACCCTTGATGGGTGCGGTTTGGGTTGAATATTATTAACTAGGTAAATAACTATTCGCAATTTCTGGGAAGAAGGTCGTGATGACAACAAATGCTAATAGCACAATGAAGATAAGTGATAAAAGTTTCTTCCCTGCTAGCAATTCAAGACCAACTAGACCAGCAAGTGCATAGATTAAGTATTGTTGAACAAGGTTGAAATAGCCTAGGATGTCCGCCATTCCTTCGAATGAGAAGTCAAATAATGTAGTCGCATTTTTTAAAGCATACAGCAAAATAATGATGAATCCTAAAATTGATGCCAAACCACTGTAAAGTTTTTTCATTGTTTCCTCCTTGTATTTGTTAATTTTATTATAAGTAAAAGTAACTGCATTTTCAAGAAACTTTTTATTGACCATCTTAAAATGGTATAATATCTGTGGTATAATAGATGAAAATGAAATAATATTTATTGCGAGGAGTGAAGTTGATGAAAGTGATGGGTATTGAGACATGTGGTACTTACAAAAAAGCGGTGAAATGGTTTAGAGAAAACAACATTGCTTTTGAGACTGTTGACTTAAGAAAGCACCCATTGTCAACAGAAGAAATTGAAAAATTTCATCAATTAAGTGGGTTACCAATTAAGAAGTTTTTTAATACATCTGGAAAAGTATATCGGGAACTTGATTTGAAAAACAAACAAACTTTATTATCAGATAAAGAAATATATCATTTATTATCAACTAATCCGATGTTGATTAAACGACCTCTGATTGTTGATGGTGATTATGTACGAACTGGCTTTCAAGAAGATGAATATCGTGCAAAGTGGTTATAATTTGAATGAAGAATTAAATACACTATTGAGGAGGATGCGCATGAAAAAGTGGACCTTGTTGTTCATCATACTGTTACTGATGAACATGAGTGGTTGTGAAGAAGAATATGTAGTGCGTCCGATCACGCGTGATGAAGATTATTTTGAGGTGTATTATGAGGGAGAAGAATACACTATTATGAGACAAATAGAAATTGACACAGATGCAATTTATCCGATGATTGCTTATGGTGTTGGTGATGGATACTTTTTAGGCGCATATCACCGAAATCATTATTATGTAGAGTATGACAAGGAATATTATTATTTAGACGATGGTGTAAGATTAGGATTGTATACTGGTGAAGATTTAAAAGAAGTGGGAATCGAACAAATGAGTTATATGTGTCATGTTGATGAAGAAAAATAAGGAGGAATAGGGATGGACAAAAAAAGGATTGATATTGGTTTCATTTTTATCGGTTTGATTGGCATGGTGATTCTTTCAGCTCTCGCCATCATTGATTCTCAAGCGAC
>DFNN01000094.1:0-254 GCA_002376065.1 Caryophanales bacterium UBA3566 | reverse complement strand
AAAGATAAACAAAATAAATAGGTGATATCATGATAAAATTGGTGATATTTGTTGCGATGATGATCTTGATTGCGTTAATGGTGATCATTGTGATGTATCGAAAAAGGAAAAACTTGAGCGTTATCATCTTAGGAGGATTTAACTTAATATTACTATATATAGGGTCATATTTTGTCTATCAGTACATCTATCAAAATAATGTGTTACACCCTTATTGTGATATTGATCCGCTATGTATGAATGAAAATGGGATG
>DFNN01000144.1 GCA_002376065.1 Caryophanales bacterium UBA3566 | reverse complement strand
AGAAATATCATAAATAAGTTAGAATAAAAAGTCGCCTTTTTGGTGACTTTTTTTATTTTGCCTATGGAAAAATACAAGAGTTTGCTATAATAATACTATATATGAAAAAAGGAGTGGTGCTATGATTGTGCGGTTAAAGCCTTATTTAGAGCCTAAACTGTGGGGAAGTACAAAATTGAATAAGAGATATCGTCATCATACAGATGAATATATTGGAGAAGCATGGGGCATTAGTATGATTACGCATAAAGAATCAGTGATTCAAGATGGTGATTATGATGGAATGCCTTTTTCTATGTTATATAAAGAACGTCCTGCATTGTTTGGTGGATTGGAAGGTGAGTTTCCTTTACTAATTAAAGTACTTGATGCACATGATGATTTGAGTATTCAAGTGCATCCGAAAGAAGGTGAAGAAGAGAAGAATGAAGCGTGGTTTGTGCTTGATGCTGAGAAAGACGCGAAGTTGATCTTAGGACATAAGTCAGAATCTTTGGAGATATTTCAAACTGCGTTGAAAGAAAAACGGTTTTCAGAACTATTGCTTACGTATGATGTGTCAAAAGGAGATCGATTTTTTATTGATGCAGGGAAGTTGCATGGGATTGGAAAGGGGATAGAATTATTTGAAATTCAGCAAGCAAGTGATACAACTTACCGGGTGTATGATTATGATCGCTTAGTGAAAGGTAAAAAAAGGCCACTCCATTTGGCTGACGCATTTAAGGTCATGCGTTTTCCTGATGATCAGGTTCAAAAAAAGATGAAGAACCCTTATTTTACAGTTGAACATCTAATATTGAACCAAGAGATGACATTAGGTGCGCATCAATATGGTGATTATCTATACGTCATTCGTGGAAAAGGAAAGATCAATGAGCGCACTTTAAGTGCACACGAGTTTGTTTTTGTTTCTAGTCATGAAAAATACCAGTTAAAAGGGCAATTGGAAGTGCTTAAAAGCACTATTCTAAAGGCCAAAAAGAACTAAAACAATCATGTTCTTACTTTGATGTGCAAACATTTGGACTTTGAAAGAAAGTGTTTTCATACTATACTAGAAAATAAGAGGTGAATGCCTTGCTAGATTATAAAGATTATTATATGTTAAGTTTACTTTCTCATTCTTATCAACCACTTTCAGTCGATGATTTATCGAGAATGGTTGGAGTATCGAGAAGAAGTATTTATTATTCATTAAACAAAATCAATGATTTTTTGGAATCACATGATATTCCGAAAATAGAAAATCATCGAGACGAAGGTCTTAGTTTGTTTGATGATACAAAATCGTTTTTTAAGTATGATATGCATCAAGATTTATCAGAAGTCTACGTTTACACACAAAAAGAACGTATTGCGATTGAAATTGTCCTTTTTTTAATCAATCAGAAACAATTAGGGATTATTGATTTTGAAGAATTGTTCTTAGTGAGTAGAAATACGGTACTTTCAGATATGAAAGAACTAAGGAAAGAAATTATCAGGTTCCACTTAACATTGGAGTACGATAATGGAAATGGCTATTATATCGCAGGTTCACCAATTCGTACTCGTAGTGTCTTGCTTTATATTTATTCATCATATACATATTTGTTTAAAATCAACCGTTTTGATTTGTATGATGAAGAACTTGTGGATACAGTGTTGATGAAATTTAAAGAGATTGAAGAAGCCTTGAGTGTATCTTATGTGATTGAAACAAAAGAAACACTTGCGAAAATGCTTGCGACGGTTAAGAAGAATACACTGAATCCGATTATATTCCAAGAGGAAGATAAAAAGATATTAGAAGAGAGTTTGGAGTTCATGATTGTCAAACAATTCTTTTCAGATTTGTTTGATGTCGAGGAGATACATTATATTACCTTGCATTTGATGGGATTACGTGTCCACACTTCGCATGAACTTGAATCACAGGATGATGCATATATTAAAAAGCTTGTAAACTTTATGGTGAAACGATTTAAAGATTTGACTTTGATCGATTTGCAAGATGAACAAGTGTTATGTGAAGGATTATACTTTCATATGAAAAGTGCGCTTATTCGTTATAAATATGGCATCATTTATGAAAATGAGTTAAAAGAAGATTTGAAGGAACAATACAAAGCAATTTATCAAATTAGTGAGCGCATTGCCAAAGAGATGGAAGATATGATTGGTCATCCAATCAATGAAAATGATATTGCGTATATGGCGATGCATTTCGGTGCTCATTTAAAAAGAGAACGTAGTGAGTTGACATTTCCGAAAGTGTTGCTGGTTTGTTTGAATGGTGTTGCGACTTCGAAGATGTTGAGAAAAGAACTAGAATTTCTACTTGAACATATAGAAATCATTGATGCGGTTAGTTTAGATGAAGTAGAAGTATATGCTGATCAAGTAGATTATATTATTACGACCATTCCACTTGATTTAAAGGATTATGAACAGAAAACAATATTTGTATCTCCCTTATTAACATCAATTGATCGGGATAGATTGTATAAAATCTTCAACAATGTTCATCAAGGAATGGAATTTGAAGTATTGAAGAAAAATATTGTTGAAAAATTAGAAAAAAATTATTCACATGAACTTGCCAAAGATGTTTGGCATATTATTGAAAAAGAATTTCAAAAGAAATCAAATAAACTCCAATTTGTGAGGGGAAAGGATCAGCCAATGTTGAATGAAGTGATTACCGAAGATAAAATATTATTTAAAGATCATGTAAAAGATTATAAAGAAGCGATTTATGAGAGTGGAAAACCACTATTAGATGAAGGAATCATTGAAGAGAGATATTTAGAAAAAGTCATTTCTAATATTCATGAGATGGGTCCTTACATTGTAGTTGCGCCGAATATTGCGATTTCACATGCGAGACCAGAAGATGGTGTTCATGAGCTTGGTATGAGTATGTTGATGTTAAATGAGGCGGTTAATTTTTCTGAAGATAAAGATCGTTATGTGAAATTGGTGGTGACACTTGCTGCACCAGATGAAGAATCACATTTGAAAGCACTCGGGCAGTTAAGTGAGTTGTTTATGAATTCAATGGAAGAAATTATGAATTGTAAAACAAAAGATGATGTATTGAAACTGATTAACCAATATTCTATCTAATAGGAGGAAAGAAAATGAAAAAGATTATAGCGATTTGCGGTTCTGGGTTAGGAAGTAGTTTTATGGTAGAAATGAATATTAAAAATACGTTAAAAGAATTGGGTGTTGCAGTTGGACTTGGGGATATGGAAGTAGATCATATGGATTTAGGTAGTGCATATCCTGGTGTCGCTGATTTAATTGTTTGCGGTAAAGATTTAGAAGACAATGTAGAACGTTTTGGAGAAACTTTGGTGCTTAATAACATCTTCGATAAGGCAGAATTAAAAACAAAATTAGAAACTGTCTTAAAAGAGAAAGGTGTTATTTAACATAATAAAAAAATTGGAAAAGGAGATTTGATTTATGGATGGTATTATTCAATTTATTATTGACTTTCTGGGTACACCCGCGATTTTAATTGGTGTCATCATCTTAGTTGGTTTGATTGCACAAAAGAAACCAACTAGTGAAGTAATTCGTGGTACTTTAAAAGGTATTCTTGGGTTCCTTATTTTAGGTGCTGGTGCTGGCGTTATCGTCGGTGCGATTACCCCATTTGGACAACTATTTGAAGAAGCTTTCAATATGCAAGGTGTTGTACCAAATAACGAAGCAATTGTATCTGAAGCATTAGGTACTTATGGTTCAGCTACAGCGATCATTATGGTGATCGGGATGGCTGCGAACATTATTATTGCTCGTTTTACAAGACTAAAATATATATTCTTAACTGGACACCATACGCTTTATATGGCTGCGATGATCGCGATTGTGCTTGTTGTTGCTGGTGTTGACGGAGTCTTATTATATGTTTTAGGTGGTATGGCTTTAGGTTTAACTATGGCATTCTTCCCTGCAATTGCGCAACCTACAATGCGTAAAATTACTGGTAACGATGACATCGCTTTTGGACATTTCTCAACATTGACTTATGTATTAAGTGCTGAAGTTGGAAAACTTGTTGGTAAAGGTTCAAAATCGACTGAAGAAACTAGTTTCCCTAAAGGATTAGCATTCTTACGTGATAGTTCAATTGCGATTGCTTTAACAATGATGGTGATGTATTTAATCGTTGTTATCATCGCTGGTCCTACATTTACACAAGGTTTAAGTGGCGGACAAAACTGGCTCATCTTTGCGATTTTACAAGCTATTACATT
>DFNN01000015.1:6833-6971 GCA_002376065.1 Caryophanales bacterium UBA3566 | reverse complement strand
ACTTTTACAACTTCAGGATGTTCAATATCATCGAAGTCAATATAAGTATTAGTTTCGTTGTCAGTTTTAATTGTGATAAACGCAAATAAAGCGATAATTAAGACAAGTAATAGTTTTTTCATTTTCATATCTCCTTTT
>DFNN01000015.1:0-6815 GCA_002376065.1 Caryophanales bacterium UBA3566 | reverse complement strand
GCTAAATTCTTCTTTTGACATAATTATCCTCCCTCATTTAAACTACAACAACTTCTGGTAAGTCAATATCATCGAAATCTACATAAGTATTTGATTCTGAATCGGTTTTTAGAATACTTACAATAAAAAATGCAATTAATAAAATGAATAGCAGTCTTTTCATAATATCCTCCTATAATTTAAACTACAACAACTTCTGGTAAGTCAATATCATCGAAATCTACATAACTATTTGGCTCTGAATTGGTATTTAAAGATACTAAAGCAAATAAAGCAATAATTAATATTAATAGTACTTTTTTCATAAGTACACCTCCTTATATAACAAGAATACTCTATTTTTTTATTATTGAACAGCGCACATATGTCGTATTTTTTAGGAAGTGATAAAATATGAGAACAGAAGAACTAGCAAATTATATTGAAAAACTTCGTTATGGACGAAATATTTCACAAGAAAAATTCCTTTATGATATAATTTCTTTAAGACAATACCAAAGATATAGAAATGGCCAAAGCATAATGCCGATAGAAATTGCTGAAAAATTGGCATTGAGATTGTCTATATCAATTGAGAAGTTATTGTACGAATTTGAAGAGGAAAAAAATGAAGAATCAGATTTAGTAAGAGAATTTTATAATCTAGTCATATCAAAAAAAACAGGTCAAGCGAAGACAATGGAAAAGAAATTTACTGATTATGTCTTTATTGATGAGGAAAAAAGAATAATATACGAAAGCGCGAAATATTTGGTTGATTTTTATTGTGGAAAGTTATCTGAAATAGAAATGATAAAATTGCAAGCGGCGCTTATAAATTATCCCGAAATACTAATCAATGATATCTTTACAGATCCTGAAATACTAATTTTAGGAGTGATTGTTGAATTTTCTAAGACAGAGAGAGAGAAGATTGTTAATAAGTTAACTTCTATATTTGATAAGTCGAATTTACTAATTTCTGGTAAAAATTTATATTCATTTACTCAAGTAATATATTGGATTGCAAAACATTATGGTAGAATAAATGAATATCCAAAGGTTCTCGAGTTTTGTAATTTAGGGATTTCTTATAATCAAAAAAATAGAACTACTTATTTGCTAGATAGATTTTATTATTACAAAGCACTTGTATATTTTAGAATTGAGGATTTCGAAGAATTTGAAGAAAATTTATACAGATGTATATTATTGATTGAAAGTGAAGGCACTGAGGAAAAGAAAAAAAGTTTTTACGATATCATTATGAAAGATCTTAAGTTAAATCCATATGAATTCTTAATTCGAGTAGCACAAAAGAAAAAAATACAACATTTTGAGTAAAAAAGTTGTATTTTTTTTAAAATACGACATATGTGCGCTGTTCGAAATAAGAAATTCGTGTTATTTTAAGATATATAGACTAATATAATAGAACTAGTATGAAGTGTTTTGTATTGAAGGAGTGGAAAAATGAGTAAAATATTAAAGAAAAATATATTTTTAGTAGGTTTTTTTATTCTTTTTGTGATTTTGCCGATTTCTTTTATTAGTTTTGGAGAATATAATTTCTCATCAAGCTTGAATAGAACGGAAGAAAAAGAATTTCTACAAGTTATATATTCTCTGAGTGCGTCTATGTTTATTTTGATTTACTATGGTATAAAATGGCTACTAAGAAGAGATAATGGGATTATTACTAGTTTAATTGTATTGAATATATTAGGGTTTGTTAGTTTATATTTGTTTTTACAAACAATGGAAAATAATCTTTTAATGGAACCGGATTTTTATTACCTTATTGTGTATTCAGAAATCGTGATTATACATCTAACTCACCATGTTTTTACAAGAACTTCAGTTATATAACTATTGGTTAAGTTTATTATTCGAGGAGGGCTGTTATATGAATTACAATTATAAAGAAGGAAAACTGCGAGTTGAACAAATATTACGCCTCAACAGTGAAATTGAAGAGGTTGCTGTTATACCAAAAACAAAAGATGAATGGACTCATAAAAATGGTATAAAAAGCTGGGTTGCTGCAATTGTTGTAAATTTACGTGATTCCAATAAACTGATTAATATCGAGGATGAAATTCAAGTTGCTAAAACCATTAAAGCATACACCAGTGAAATTATTGAAATCCTTTCTGGAAGTGAATTACTGTTTGAAAAAGGAATTCGTGGTGATACAGTATATGGCTTATTTAATGCAACTTCTGATGAAGAGGCAAATGAAGTGCTAGATATTGCTGAATGGACCAATACTTATATGAAAATGTTGAATGAACTACTAGAACAAAACGGATACCAAAAAGTAAACGCTGGGATTGGGGTTTCTATGTCTAAAGATTTGATTATTAGAACACCAAAAGATCATGAAAAAATTGTTGTTGGAAGAGCATTTTTTGATGCAGATCACTTATCTAAGTTGACAAGTAGATTTGGGCACCTTACATGCGAACAACCAATTGCATTAACAAAAAGTTTTTATGATAAAATCTCTAGTAGAAATGACAAAGGCGGTTTATACCATAAATATTATGGTATCGATATATATGTTGGAGATGTTATTAATAAAGAATATTATAACTGGATTGATAAACATACAAAGCTATAATCATTCTCCTGTGCCTTCTAGAAATTCTAGAAGGCGCTTTTTTGTGTTTTGCGTTTCATTGCATTCTTACACACTAAAGTGGTAAAATAAATATGGTAAAGAAAAAGATATTAAATTTTTATAAGGAGGAATATACATGAAGATAGGATTAGTTGGACTTGGAAAAATGGGATATCAGCTCGCATTAAATATGCGAGATCATCATTTTGAGGTTGTTGCTTATGATACCTCAAAAGAAGTAATGGAAGATTTAGGTAATCAAGGAATTATGACTGTTGGTTCTTATCAAGAAATGGTTAAGAATTTACCGAAACCACGTGTAATTTGGTTGATGGTTCCATCTGGTGATATTTTAGAAAGTGTTTTACACAATTTTAAAGCACTATTAGATAAAGAAGATATTCTAATTGATGGTGGGAATTCAAATTATTTAGATTCCATTAGACATTATGAATTATTAAAAAATGAAGGCATAGATTTCATCGATTGTGGAACCTCTGGAGGATTAGACGGTGCTAGAAATGGTGCTTGTTTGATGGTTGGGGGAGAAGAAGAAGTTGTCAATAAAGTAGAATCCTTATTTTCTTCTATCGCTATGACTAATGGATATGGACATATGGGAAAACCAGGAAGTGGCCATTTTGTAAAAATGGTGCATAATGGAATCGAATATGGAATGATGCAAGCAATCGGAGAAGGTTTCGATTTGATGCACAATAGTAGATTTTCTTTAGATTATGAAACAGTTACTAGAGTATGGGGCCATGGTTCGATTATCGAAAGTGCATTAATTGATAACGTACATAGTGCTGTAAAGAAAGATGCTAAACTAGATAAAATAATTGGTCGTGTCGATGATTCAGGTGAAGGTCAATGGATGATTGAAGATGCATTGCGAAGCAAAGTTTCAATGCCAGCAATTACATCTGCTTTATTTGCTAGATACAAATCAAAAGATGATGACCGATTTTCTGAAAAAATTGTTGCGGCGATGCGTAATGAATTTGGTGGACATAAGGTGTATAAAAAATGAAAACTTATTTGATTATTTTTGGATCTACTGGGAATCTAATGTACAAGAAACTTTTACCGGCGATTTCCTCATTAATTAAGAAGAAATTGTTTCCAGATGATTTACATATACTTGCGGTTGCTAGGCGTGACTGCACATTGGAAGACTATCTAGAAGAAGCCAAAGAACAAGCGACTGCAGAAGTAGATTGGGAAGAGATTTCGAAACGTATAGATTATTTTAAAATGGATATCAACAATGTTGAGCATTATCAAGAATTAGCAAAGAAAGTTGGATATAAAGATACATTAAAAATGATTTATCTAGCTGTCCCTCCTAAATTGATTTCACCGATTGCAAAAGGTATATATGAAGGTGGCTTGGTAAAAAAAGGTAACATTGATGAACGAATTGTTTTTGAGAAGCCTTTTGGAGAAGATTTACAAAGTGCCAAAGAAATCAATCAGATGCTTTGGTCTTATTTTGATGAAAAGCAAATTTATCGTATCGACCATTATCTTGGAAAAGAAATGATTCAAAATATATTAACTGTCCGTTTTGCCAATCGATTATTTCAAGAAAGTTGGTCAAATCATGCGATTGAGTCAGTTACTTTAATTGCAAAAGAAAGTGAAGGAGTATTATCTAGAGCTGCATATTATGACAAAGTTGGTGCAATTAAAGACATGGTGCAAAGCCATTTAATGCAAATGGCAGCATTAATCGCGATGGAAGATCCAATTAGTCTTAATGCGAATGATATACGTGATCAAAAAGTAGATGCAATCAAACATCTTTCTTTTGATCAAAATTATATTCTTGGTCAATATGATGGTTATTTAAGTGCTGAGGGGGTAGAAAAAAACTCACATACTGAAACACTGTTTTTCGGAAGAGCGTTTATTCAAACTAAGCGGTTTGAAGGAGTTCCATTCTACTTTTTAACAGGGAAAAAACTAGGTGAAAAATGTTCGGAAATTATCATAAAATTTAAACGTGGTGATTATCAAGATAAACTCTTTGCATCAAAAGAAATACCTAACAATAAACTGATCATAAAAATTGCACCTGAAGATGGAATAGAATTTCAAATGAATACTAAATCTCCTGGATTAGATTCATTTATTGAAAAAGCATCACTAGATTATTGTCATGCATGTAGAGCAGTTGGGAATTTGCCAGAAGCATATGAAAAATTGTTGCTTGATTTATACAAAGGACAAACAACATTATTTGCTAGATGGGATGAAATAGAAACAGCTTGGAAAAAAGTCTCAGAAATAGATAAGAAAAAAGGAAATATGTTTAACTATCAATCTTATCAAGATGTAAAAGATAAAGTGAATCAGGATTTTAAGGAGGATATTTTATGAGTTGGATTGATGTATCAATGCGAATCACTTCAGACATGAAAGTATATAAAAACCGCGAAGAAAAGAAACCTGTATTCACAACAAGTGCGACTTTTGAACAAAATGGTGTTTATGAGACGGAACTGAAGATGAATTTACATACGGGGACACATATTGATTTCCCAAAACATACGATAAAAGAAGGGGAAACTTCGAAGGGGTTTGATGTCTCAAAACTATTGAGAAAAGTAAAAGTTTTCGACATGACAAGTGTTGTAGATTCTATTACGAAAGAAGATATTGATTCGTTATCAATTGGTGAAGATGATTTTATATTTTTCAAAACTCGTAATAGTTTTGACAAAGAATTTAATTTTGATTTTATCTATCTCGCTAAAGATGCAGCAAACTATCTTGCAAGTAAACATATTTTTGGAGTCGGTATAGATGCACTTGGGATTGAACGAAATCAAGAAGGTCATCCGACACATGATGCTTTGTTAAGTCAAAATATTATTATTTTAGAAGGACTCAACTTAAAAGAAGTAGATCACGATATATATGATATGGTTTGTTTGCCTTTGGCTATTGATGATGTCGAAGCATTACCAGTGAGAGTATTATTAAAAAAAAATAAAACAAAAAAATAAAAAAACTGTCCTTTGATTATTGGTTGTATTTCAAACCCAATATAAGAAGGGCAGTTTTTTTGACATTAGTACATCACTTGGGTTAAGGACAGATGTTACGTATAATAGAAGTATAAAGAAAATAGTCAAAGGAGAATAATAATGGAAAATCATGAGTCACACGACCATCATAATCATCATAAGATGATGATAGAAGATTTTAAAAGAAGATTTTTTGTCACACTAATCTTAACGATACCTATATTGGTATTATCAAAGACAATCCAGGGATGGTTTGGTTTTTCTATTGACTTCACTGGACAGTCGTTGATTCTATTTGCACTAGCTTCTATTGTGTTCGTTTATGGTGGATGGCCATTTCTAAAAGGTACATTTGATGAAGTGAAAGAGAAAAATATAGGAATGATGACGCTAATTGGACTCGCAATTAGTGTTGCATATCTTTATAGTAGTGCAGTAGTTTTTGGTTTAGAAGGTGCTGATTTCTTTTGGGAACTAGCAACACTAATTCTCATTATGCTGCTAGGTCATTGGATTGAGATGCGTTCAGTACTTAGTGCTTCTGGTGCACTTGATAAACTCGTCGAACTTTTACCAGACGAAGCTACGCTTATCAAAGATGGAAAGCATAAACAAGTCAGTGTCTCAGAACTTACAAAGGGACAAAGGGTTCTTGTGAAACCTGGAGAAAAAATACCGGTAGATGGTATCATTTTAAAAGGGAGTACATCAATTGATGAATCGGTGATTACTGGAGAGTCTAAGCCTGTACAAAAAAAGGAAGATGATGAAGTAATTGCAGGATCAATCAATCAAGATGGTTCGATTGAAATAGAAGTAAAACATCTTGAAGGAGAAAATTATTTATCTAAGGTAATTACGATGGTCCAAGAAGCCCAAGATTCGAAATCAAAAACACAAAATTTGGCTGATAAAGCTGCTTTTTGGTTAACCGTGATTTCGATTACAATTGGGATAACGACATTTACAGTGTGGTACATTCTGCAAGGTGATTTGGCCTTTGCGATAACCCGCATGGCAACAGTGATGGTCATCACGTGTCCTCATGCATTAGGATTGGCGATTCCACTGGTCGTAGCGAATTCAACGACATTATCTGCGAAAAATGGATTACTCATTCGCAATAGAACAGCATTTGAAAATGCACGTAATATTACAAAAATGGTGTTTGATAAGAC
>DFNN01000054.1 GCA_002376065.1 Caryophanales bacterium UBA3566 | reverse complement strand
GTGCATCATCAAGTGTTAATTTCATAAACTGTCCAAAAGATTCTCCATTATTGATTTTTAATTTTTCAATCAACTTCGGAATATCTTCTTTCTTCGCACCAGCTTCTTCTAATGTCGTAGGCATGCCTATTTCAATAAAGAATCCAACTAAGCGAACAATACCTTCCATCGCTGTATCTTCTTTATGATCATAGTTATGCGGAACACCAAACACTTCAGTAGCCAATCGGTAATATCTGTCGACATCTTGTAATAAAGTATATTGCATATACGCAGGGAACAGTACCGCAAGACCAGCACCATGGGTCATATCATATAATGCACTTAACTCATGTTCAAGTCCATGTGTTGTCCACTCTTCTTCACGTCCAACTCCTAATACACCATTGTGCGCAATCGTTCCAGCCCAACAAATTGTTGCGCGTGCCTCATAATTTTCAGGGTCTTCAATAATCGTGCGCGCAGCTTCCATAATTGAAATCAATGTACTTTCCATCAAACGATCTGTTAAAACAACATCTCTTGATCTTGTAATATAACGTTCAAAGATATGCGAAATCATATCAACAATCCCTGCGGCAGTTTGCCACATTGGTAATGTGTAAGTAAGCTCTGGATTGATGATGGAAAATACGGGTCTCAATAAATTAGAACCCATTCCTCTTTTCAATCCACCATCTTCTTTTGTAATGACAGTAGCGCTTGATCCTTCACTTCCCGCAGCGGGAATTGTTAAAATGGTTGCCACAGGTAAACTATCTTTTACACGTGCTTTCCCATCGAAGAAATCCCAAAAGTCACCATCATATTTGACACCAGCCGCAATCGCTTTGGCAGAATCAATGACACTACCTCCACCAACAGCCAAAATGAAATCAACATCTTCTTTTTTACAAAGTTCAATTCCCTCATATACAAGAGAATCTACTGGGTTAGGTTTTACCCCACCTAGTTCGACATATTCAATCTTCTCTTTTTTCAAGGAATCAACGACAGTGTCATAAAGACCACTTTTCTTAATACTACCTCCACCATAATGAAGGAATACTTTTTTGACGTTTTCTTGTAATAATCTTTTTCCTACTTCTTGTTCCGTATCTTTTCCAAAAATAAATTCAGTTGGACTATAGAAACGAAAATTATCCATCTAATCACTCTCCTCAACTTTTATTATAACATCAATTTTTTTATCATAAAGTCAACTACGATATTTTTCAAACCACTCAGTAATATCGTTCAATCTTTTGATTCTTGCTTGAGGTTTTCCACTTCTTGATAGTTCATGGGTTTCTTCTTTAAACCAAATCAAATCCGTATCAACATTGTTTGTTTTCAATACCGCATATAGCTGTTGCGCTTGTTCGATTGGACAACGCAAATCTTTATCACTATGAATAAAACGCAGTGGCGTTTTGATGTTCATCGCATATTTTATTGGCGATTGTTCGTAAAGCTTGTCCATATCTAATAACGGATGGCCATCCGTTTGGTCACTCGCAAAGAAATACCCAATATCACTCGTACCATAAAAAGAAATCCAGTTCGAGATACTACGCTGCGTCACCGCGGCTTTAAAGATATCTGTATGTCCAACAATCCAGTTTGTCATAAATCCACCATAAGACCCACCAGTCACAAATAAATTTGTTTGATCAATTGCGGGATATTTTTTTAATACCTTATCGGTGAAATCCATTAAATCCTCATAGTCAATCGTTCCATATTTACCTCTAATATCGGCAAACGTGTCTCCAAGTCCATCAGATCCACGTGGGTTCGCAAAGAAAACAAAATACCCCATATTCGCCCAATACTGCATCTCATGATAATAGATTGTTCCATACACCGTTTTAGGTCCACCATGAATATCTAAAATAGCGGGATACTGTTTTTCTTTATCATAATCTTTTGGTAATAAAACATACCCAAGCACATCATGAAATTCATTTCGCACAAGCACTCTTTTCGGTTTCGCCACATAATACTTAGACAACAAATTCGAATTAAGTCTTGTCACCATCAATAGTTTTTGCTTTTCTAAATCTAATTTGTATACCTCTTGTAGTTTTTGATCTTTCATCCCCATGATATATAGTTCTCCACTAGTCACAAACAATGCATCAATTGCTCCAGGCATGCGGTAAACAGGTGATAAGTCTCCCTCCAAAGATAAACGATATACTTCCGTATAATCATCCAATGTTGCCACAAAATAGAGTGCATCTTCGTGCACTACACTTTGTTCACTTCCAAGCAAACGCATATCTGTTCCAACAGAATTCCCAATTGCTTCTCCGAATTTACTAAGAAGTGTAAGTTTCCCATCTTTTAAACGATAAAAATCAGCATTTTCATTCATCCCAAATGATGCCATATCTTTTGCCGCAACAACCAACTTTTGGCTTACTTCTTTTAACATCACAATGTTATAATCAAGGGAATCATACATCACCTTATGTTTGCCAGATAATACATCATATTGATAAATCTTTGATGTAAAGGTCTTCACTTTTTCACGATGTTTCCCCGTATAGTAAATCTTGTTAAAATCACTTGATAAGGTATAAGTACCTACATGAAAATCCTTCTCAAAGATGCGCGTGATGCGCGCTTCTTTGATATGATATAAAAACAATTGTTTTACCTTATTGGCCGTAAAACCTTGTCCATTAAAATAGTAAGGCAACTCATCAATATCTTCATACAATGCTTCTTTCTTCTCTGTCTTTAAAAATGCTTTTCTTTGTTCATCTGTTCCTTCTAATAACACATGTTCATCAGTCGTCATCATACTAGATAACAACACCACATCATTACTTATACGTGCTTCTAAGTTCGCTCTAAAGGGTAAAGTAAACGCAACAGATAATGTATTGGTTTTGATATCTAAATAATAAAAACTTTTTTTCGCTTCTTCTTTCAATGCTTTTTCTTCTTTTTTAACTTTTTGTAAATCAACCAATAAACGCTCTTCATCTAAAAACAAATATCCGCTATTTTTCCCAAAAGTACGCATCTTCTTTGTCTTACCTTGTTCACCTAAATATAGCGTATGGTGGTATTCATTTTTATCTAAGTCAGCCATTGATGCCAAAAATGCAAAGCGTTCTTGACTTGGTGATATTTTTACATTTCCCAAAAATTTCGCATCCAAAAACTGTTCTAGCTCAATCTTCTTCATTATCTCACTCCTTAATTTATTATAACATTTTGACTCAACAAAAATAGTAGATTCACATCTACTATTTTAAATGAATTGATCTTTATGTCCTTCTCTAACTACTTCGTATTGTCCACTCTCTACATCTAACTGATAAATACTAAAGTTCGTTTTTGGATCAAGTCCTTCATAACGAAAAGCGAAATTGATTGAAGCACTACCTTCTTCTTTGCTTTCAATACGGTGAAAGACTTCTCTTGGCCAACTTAAAATCGCTGGGTAATCACAAATCAGTTCACCATTCTTAAAAATTCTTGAAGGCTCAACCACAAATTGTTCAATCTTTCCATGTTCAACACTATAAAGATCAACATAACGTTTACCATGTAAGACAATCAAATGATCACTTTGATGGGTATGCATATACCATGGTCTTTTTACATCACCAATAGGACCAGGTGAAATAGCGAAACTATCATGGATTACACGGTCTACACCAGCAGTACCTTCTAATATACTTTTTGGCAAAATATCAAAACGCACACCAGGTGTCTCCCTAAATTTAATCAAATCAATAATTTTATACAATCCTTTAACTTCATGTTCTTGACTCATAACATCACTCTCCTATACATATTGTAACCGCTATCATTCAAACTTTCAAATGATATTAAAAAAACGAAGAAAAATTCTTCGTTTTCATCCTATTTATTATTCAGTAAATCATGCATAATCATCAACAACATATCATCAAAAGAATCTATTTTTGCTTCTTTGATTTCTGTCAGTGAAGGGTAAAGATTTTCACTTTCTAGTGGTACATCACTAGATAC
>DFNN01000059.1 GCA_002376065.1 Caryophanales bacterium UBA3566 | reverse complement strand
ATAGACTTTTTCAGTGCCTTCCTAAAATAGAGGTTATTCTAAAATTGTTTCAATTTGCTCTTTTCCTTGTTTTGTTTTATAGGCCATAATGAATGTATTTTGATTCAAATTATAGTTGATGATAAACGGATACATATACTTGTTTTTCATGCGTTTAAAAAATGCATTTTTAAGAGGAGTAAAGTGTTTAACATCTGTCATTTTTAGTTCTACTCCAACGAGTAATTTGTTCGAATAGTTGTTTTGAACAATCGCAAAATCTACATCAAGTGCCTCGTCTTCAGTAATGGTTTTAAAATAATCACTTACAAAATGAGCTTGTAAAATAGAAGCAAGTGTTTCTTCGAGTTTACCTACTTGACTTTGTTTTAAAGCACCATCTTTGGTTCGAAAGTCATGTAAGTATTCTTGTAAAGCAGAAATGATGTTTTGCTTTACTATGGTCACACTTGAAAAAATATTCTCTGATATGAAATGCATATTTTTTTGTTCAAAGTAATTGGTGAGTTCGATGATTTTTTGATATTTATTCTCATCTACTGTAGTATCGGTATAATTATGAATCAAATTGTTTCGGTGGAAAATGATTTCTTTAAATTCATCATAATACTGTTCTAAATCAGGAAAATCTTTAGATAGTTCATCAACAATATCATATAAAGGTAATCCATCGACCAATTCATTGTCTCTTTCATTAGAGATGAAGTCTTTAACTGTGCGCTCTAAACTGAGGTAAGAAGTAATAAACTGATCTAACGTATATTGTGTCTCTGAAGGTTTGCTTTTCGCTCCTTGATCGAACTCCTTGAGTAGTTGCTTGACCCTATCTGGATCAAACAAGCGGTAGATATAGACGATGATAAACTGCATACTATAAAGAGTAAATGCAGTTGCTATAATTGCTAGATGCTCTTTGTAATCTGAAAATAAAAAGAAAAGATTTACTATAATAGTAATGACAGAAAAAATAATCACAAACATCATTTCATAATATACATCTTTTTCTAATTTTTTAAGAATATATCCATCATAATGTTTTCCTTTTTCATCTTCTACTTTCCTTAAATAGTAACTATAAGATATTGGAAGTAGTGCAATAATTGCGGCCAACGTTTGCATTGAAGAAGAGTATATCCATGTGAAGTTTGCGATTTGTTCTTGTAACTCACTAAAAAAAATCAGAAGTAGTAGAAGAATTAAAGTAATTGGATACAGTAAAAGATTACTACTTCTTGATAAAAACGTAAAATTTTGCTTTAAAAATAGAAAGCCTTTTTCTTTCTTCATGTTATCACCTACATTCATTATACTATGTTCAAGGTTATTGTGACAAGTTTGTTGGTATTGTTTATTTAAAAAGAACACATTTTTCTATATAATAGAGAAAAGAGGAGTGATTTGATGATTGTTATCAAGAATGCAAAGATTTTTACTGTAACAAATGGAACAATTGAAAATGGGTTTATTGCTTTAGATGGAAAGAAAATTGTAGAGATTGGTCCGGATTATGATGAATCAATATACAAAGATGCAAAAGTAATTGATGCAAATGGGAAAGATTTAACCCCTGGATTGGTTGATCCTCATTGCCATATTGGTATTATGGAAGAAGGGATTGGTTTTGAAGGAAATGACACAAATGAAATGTCTGGTCCTATTTATCCTGAACTAAGAGGTATTGACAGTGTTTACGTAAAAGATATGGCGTTTGAAAACACATATAAAAGTGGTGTCACGACTGTGAACACTGGACCAGGAAGTGCGAATGTTATTGGTGGTACATTTACTGCGATGAAAACATACGGTGAAACAGTTGATGAAATGATCATCAAAGAAGAAACCTGTATGAAAATGGCATTAGGAGAAAATCCTAAAAGAGTGTACGGAACTGCGAAAAAAAATCCAGCTACACGTATGGCTAGTGCTGCCTTAATGCGAGAATGGTTATTTAAAGCACGTGAATATCATAAAGAATATTATGCGTTTATCAATCAAGTTGAGGATGCGAAAGAACCGAAATTTGATATGAAATTACATTCTTTGATGCGTGTATTTGATGGAATGCCTGTAAAAATACATGCTCATCGTGCAGATGATATTATGACAGCAATCCGTATTAGTAAAGAATTCGGATTAACGACGACAATTGATCATGCTACAGAAGCATATCTAATACCAACACAAGTAAAAGAATCAGGTGTACCGTTAATCATTGGTCCTACATTGGGTTATGCAAGTAAATATGAACTAGTGAATAAATCTTTTAAATCGGCGAAAGTGTTAGAGGATTATGACATTGAGTTCTCAATTATGACCGATCATCCAATCATCACACTTGATACAACACTTGTTCAAACAGCATTATTTATCAAGGAAGGTTTGAGTAAAGAGACAGCACTTAAATCACTTACATTTACTGCGGCGAAATTAAATGGAATTGAAGATCGTGTGGGATCTTTAGAAGTTGGGAAAGATGCTGACTTAGTTATTTGGGATGGTGATATGTTTGATGTTTATACAAGACCAAGCTTGGTCATGATCAATGGTGAAGTTGTACACCAGCAATAAGAAATTCCTTTAAAAAAATAATACTTGATTTTTCTCCCCCTCTTATGTGATAATATATATAAGTCGTAGACTTAAAGAGAGAGATTTATTTTGATTAGGGTTTCTTAGGGCACAGGGGCCTGAAACTCTGCCTAAGAATTTGGAACAGACCTTTTGTCTGTTCCTTTTTCTTTGTCATAAAAAGGAGTACAAAAATGTACTCCTTTGTTTTTATATTTTTTCTCCAGGTTTGTAACTTGTATGTAATAGTTCGTGTGATAAGTCACTATAAGGATGGTTCAAGTACTCATCATATAACTTTTTAACCATTTTATTTTCATGGGATTTTCTTCTTGGTTTGGATGCATCTATTTTATAAATAGCGTCTTGTCTTTTTTTGATGATTGAGACATCACCATGATGGTATGGTTGTCCACCTCCACCAATACATCCTCCTGGGCAAGCCATGATTTCTATCGCATGAAATTCTGAAGTTCCTTTTTG
>DFNN01000057.1 GCA_002376065.1 Caryophanales bacterium UBA3566 | reverse complement strand
TAGTTTGCTCCTTAATATATAATTATTAATATATATAATATATAGTTTATTTCGAATTTTTTACAAATACATTTTAACACGCAATCAAATTACTTGCAATTAGACTACATTTTCAACGATAAACTATGCTATAATTCACATAAGGAGTGATTGTATGAACAAACAACCTTTGGCATATCGAGCTAGACCAGCTAAATTGGCTGATCTTGTCGGTCAAAAGCATTTGATAGGTAAAGATGGTGTGATCACCAAAATGCTTTCTCATCAAAAAATCATGAGTTTTATCTTATATGGACCACCAGGTAGTGGAAAAACAACGATTGCGACGATTGTTGGCTTAGAATATGGACTTAGAACCTTTACGTTTAATGCTTCAACGGATAAAAAAGCGACTTTAAGAGAGATCATTGAAGGCGCAAAACATTATGGAGCTTTAGTGATTGTCGATGAAATCCACCGAATGAACAAGGATATTCAAGATTATCTCTTACCGCATGTCGAAAATGGGGATGTTATTATGATTGGACTCACTACAGAGAATCCTTATCATTCGATTAATCCCGCAATTAGAAGCCGTGCACAGGTATTTAAGTTACAACAACTTTCGGTTGATGATATCGTAGAACGATTGTTACAAATCATTGAACAATACCAAGATGAACTGAAGATTTCACTCACAAATCAAATGATTTCCTACATTGCTAGTTCTTCTAATGGTGATATTCGCACAGCAATCAACAATATTGAGCTTCTAAGCGCAGTTTATGGTGAAGATAGTTTCTCATATGAAGAGATGATTAAAACGCTTGGAAAGCCAAATTTAAGCCTAGATAAGAATAGTGATCATTACTATAATATATTAAGTGCTTTCCAAAAATCGATTCGTGGTAGTGATGTAGATGCATCTTTACACTATTTGGCGCGCTTAATCATGACTGAAGACTTGAAAAGTATTTTAAGAAGAATGAGTGTTATTGCTTATGAAGATATTGGATTTGCCAATCCAACGATTCAAACAAAAATGGATGCTTGTGCCAATGCATGTGAACGTGTTGGCTTCCCTGAGGCGCGCATCCCGTTATCGTTGATGGTGATTGATATGGCACTTTCACCGAAATCTAATAGCGCAGAGGTGTCAATTGATGCGGCGTTAAAAGAACTTGAAGAAGGAAAGACGTATAAAATACCGAATCATTTGATCAATCAAGCCAACTTTGAAGAAAAAGATGCGTATTTGTATCCATATAGCTACGAAGATGCGCTAATATACCAACAATATTTACCTGATGAACTATTTGATAGGGTTTATTATCAAGGCATTCGTGGACATAAGTATGAAGAGGCGTTGATGAAACGAAATCTTGAGATAAAAAAGGTTTTAAGACCGAAAAAATAGGTGTTTGATAGACTCAAAACCATAGATACTCGTCTAATGACCATAAGAGATGCACTATTTATTATTTTTATATAAAAACCTCTATTTAAAGCGTTTAAGTAAGATTTTTCTTAGTGGGAAACCCTTTGACCGAAATAAAAAACAGCGGATAAATCGCTGTTTTTTATTTCGGTCTCTTTACTCGCTTGTTTTTATGCTTAAAACATCAGTCTTTTTTATCCTCTTTGTATGCTCAAACGCGATTTTACATCCTATCAAACGCCATTGACCACTTTTTGTTAATGTATTAAAAAGAGTAACTTCTCGTCTATTTTACAGGGGTCAAATATTGACTACCTGTATTTTTGTTAAAAATTGTTTCCATTCATCGCTTTGGAAGAATGGATGGGTGCTAAGTGAAGGACTCTCCAAGTTATTGATAGAATGGAAGATTGCTTTGTCATAAGGAATCTTCAATGCGACCTCGATTCCTTCGTTGTTACAATATTCTTCAATGATTTGGGTATATTGAATCGAGTTGTTGTACTTGTTTACGACAACCAATACATCAACAGACACCATTTTTGCGAGTTGAATGATTCGTTTTAAGTCATGGAAACCACTTTCTGAGGGCTCTGTGACTAAGATTGCTTGATTGACGCCAGTGATGGTGCTCATTACATTACAGCCAACACCGGGTGATCCATCGATGAGAATATGGTTTTTATTTGCTTTCTTTGCCGCTTCGCGTGATATACGGCGAACTTCTGCGACCAATTTTCCACTCGCTTCTTCTCCTGGAATTAACCTCGCATCAATCATTGGTCCATAGGGTGTTTCTTTTTCATACAAATCTCCAATGACTGTGTCAACCATCGAAATCGCATGCACGGGACAAACAATATTACAAACAGTACATCCTTCACATTTTTTAAGATCTATGATGATATCATCTGATATGGCCCCATAATTACAATGCATCGCACATAATCCACATTTTGTACAGAGATTATCATTGATGAACGGCTTTTGGATACCATAAAAGGGTATCGTATTGATTGTTTGATTGGCTAAAACCAAATGAATATCAGGTGCATCGACATCACAATCGGCTATAACAAGGTCTTCAATAAAAGGGATCAAGGATAAAGCCAAGGTCGTTTTTCCTGTGCCGCCTTTTCCACTTAGGATGGCAAGTTCATGAATCATATGATGCCAACTCCTTTGATGATCGTATCTAGTATTCTTTGATAGCTAATTTCTCCTGTAAGCAATTTTCCTTTTGAGGATAAGTTTTGGTATGTCTCATCATAAGGAATTCTTACAAGCAAATTTAAGAGGTTTTCTTGGATGTAATTTTGTCCGACATGAACATGATCATATGCTTTGTTTAGGACAACGCCAAAAGGAATCTTTAATTCATTTAGAAGTTCAACAACCATATCTGCATCATGGAGTCCAAAAAGACCATCTTCCATCACCAAAATAACATAATCAACGCCATCTAAGGTTTCCACTGTTTTACACGAAACACCTGGTGGTCCATCAATGATCGTGTGTTTGGTGGTTGATTTGGTCTCTTTCATCGTCGAGATAATCTTATTCCCACTTTGTTCTCCAATCGACAATGTTCCACTCAAAAACGGTTTTCCATCAATGTTTCTTGTCATAATCGTACCAATCGGGTGATTTTTATAAGAAATAGCACCTTCTTGACACACCAAATGACATCCACGACAGTCATGACATAAGTCATCAAAAACGAGCATCTTTGTTTTCGTCGGCACAATGGCATTGAAGGCGCAGAAATCGGCGCAAGCATGACATTTTGTGCACAATGTTTGATCAATGATCGGGATTTCTTTATTGACAGTGTCCGTTGCGTCCTCACCAGGCAAGTACAAGTGATCGTTGGGCGCTTCTGTATCCGCATCAATCAATCGAACATCTTTTAGATAAGAAAAAAGGTTCACGGCAATTGTCGTTTTGCCACTCCCCCCTTTTCCGCTAACAATAGCGATATTCACGATAAATGATGCCCATTTTTACTTGCGTTTTCTATTTTAGGAAGTTGGTGCTCGAAAAAGGAATATAGGGCATCACGTACGGTTGGTTGGTTTTTATATTCATAAGAATCAATCTCCATTGCCTCTAAAGCCATGAATGCTTTGTCGCCTAATTTCGGCGCAAGCACGACATTGACGTTATGCTCAAGTAATATTTTCGCAGCGGCCGATGATGCGCCACTACTAGCAACTTGTCCGGTGTTCTTGATTGCTGTAAAGGTAAGTGACTCTTGATCATAAACAATAAAATATGACGCTCGTGCAAAACGATCAGCTACTTTATCATGTTCACTAGGTCCACTAGACGCGATTGCGATTTTGTATGCTTTAGTGTCCATGGTTGTGATCATGTTCGCAAACACTACCTTGATTGGTTAAAAATCCACCGAGGTATTCATTTAGATTGACATCAATACGACCATTCGCACCTAAGACAACATCAATATTTTGTTGTTTGAATAAATCCGCTGCCATTTTTCCCATACCACCCGTGATAATCACATCAACATTCGCTTCTCCTAAGAAACGTGGTAAAACCCCTGGCTCATGAGGTGGTGGTGTGACATAAGATACATTCACTACTTCATTTTCTTTAATATCATAGATGGCAAATTCTTTTGTGTGTCCAAAATGTCCATCAATCGTGACTTTGTCACTGGTTGGAAAGGCAACTTTGAATGTTTCTTTTTCTTGTTTGTTCATTTTATTTTCTCCTTTGAGTTTGATATTGGCAATATCATTGCGTAGTTCGATTGCTTGATTGTTGAGGAATGCTTCGACAATTTTCTTACGTGCACGTTCGAGTAAACGTTGAATCGTTGCGCGTGAGACATCCATTTCTTCTGCGGCTTCAATTTGGGAATATCCTTCGTAATCACAAAGACGAATGGCTTCAAATTCATCAAGTAAAAGAATCTGTTTTTGAATATCTGCCATAGGTATTCCTTGTGGTTTATAGATTTTTTCTGCTTCTAAGCGTCTACAGTACCTTTTTTTTCTAATCATATCATCACTCCTATGTGCATATGCACATTAAATATAACGCTAATTGATCATTTTGTCAATAGCTATTAAAAAAATCGTACACCGAAATGTACGATTTTTGTTTGATTATCTTTTTCCTGGATCAAATGGTTCTCCTGCAGCAAGTGGTGCGGCACTGTTTTTCGAAACAAATGCGAGCACGACTAAGGTTGCAACATATGGCAACATTGAGTAGATTTCACCATCTAAATTCAGGTTTTTGAGGGCTGGAATAACACTATATGTATTGGCGATTACGCGCATTGAAGCGAAGAATAACGCTGCCAAAATAATACGTTTTGGTTTCCAGTTCCCAAAAATAAGTACTGCGAGTGCTAAGAACCCAAATCCTGAAACGGTTGCGTTGAAGTTCGCCGC
>DFNN01000104.1 GCA_002376065.1 Caryophanales bacterium UBA3566 | reverse complement strand
ACTATTTTATTTTCATTGATTTTTTCATTGACGTAATCTTCTATTTTTAACAATGTTTGATCGTCTAAACTTTCAAAATGATTAAAATCAAAACGTAATGCTTCACTACTGACACTTGACCCTTGCTGTGACACATGATCTCCAACGATATCTCGTAATGCCGCAAACATCAGATGTGTTGCACTGTGATTATACATCGTTAATTTTCTCGTATGTTCATCAACTACTGCCTCTACTTCATCGCCATCTGTCAAGTTGTGCGATTCAAACATATGTAAAAATTGTCCATTCGGCAATTTTTGCACATCTAAGACATCATATTCTTGATCACCTGAAATAATCACACCTCGGTCCGCTACTTGTCCACCACTTTCTGCATAGAATGGTGTTTTTTCCAACACAACACCTTCAGGAAAGGCTTTTAATACTGTTGTTTTTTCTTGTAATGAATGATAACCAGTAAAATAACTTGGTTGTTTAAACGATAGATACGCTTCATTTTGCGCATTCATTGAAAGATTTGCTTTTCGAGCATTTCTAGCACGATCTTTTTGTGCTTGCATCTCTTCTTTGAACCCATCTTTGTCAACAATAATGTTGTGTTCCTCTGCAAGTTCTTCGGTCAACTCTAGTGGGAATCCATATGTATCATATAATGTAAATGCATCTTTTCCGCTCAGTATTTTTTCATCGTTATCTTTGATCATATCCTCTAAGATTTTTTCACCTTGAGAAAGTGTTTCTAAAAATTTCTTTTCTTCTAAAGAAATGACACGTTTGATGTTGTCTTTATGATCCTTAATATGTGTATAAAATCCACCCATTTTCGCAACAACTGGATCAACAAGTTCAGTTAAAAACGGTTTTTCTATCCCGAGCATTTTCCCATGTTTCACAGCGCGACGTAGAAGTCTTCGTAAAACATATCCACGTCCTTCGTTTGATAACAATGCGCCATCTCCAACAGCGAAGATAACTGTTCTCATATGATCCGCAATGACTTTGAAAGACATTTGTCCTTCGTATTTCACTTCCGTAAATTCCTCAATTTTTTCAATCACAGGAACAAACAAATCAGTTTCAAAATTGGTTTCAGTATTTTGAATCACTGAAGCCATACGTTCTAATCCCATACCGGTATCAATGTTTTTATTTGGTAATTCTTTATATTCTTCACGTTTTTTATTGGTTTTTGCGTTGTACTGAGAAAAGACAATATTCCAAATTTCAATATAGCGTTCATTCTCAATATCATGTTCAATCATTGAAATGTCTGCTTCACCATATTTTTCTCCACGGTCATAAAATATCTCCGTATCAGGTCCACAAGGTCCTTCACCGATTTCCCAAAAGTTATGTTTTGACAATATCAAATGTTCTTCCTTTACCCCTACTTTTAGCCATGCGTCATAGGTTTCTTGATCACTTGGATAAACCGTAATATATAATTTATCTGGATCAAATCCATAATATTCATCACTCGTCAATAATTCATATGCCCAAGGAATCACTTCATCACGGAAGTAATCACCAATCGAAAAATTCCCAAGCATCTCAAAAAACGTGTGATGACGTGCAGTCTTCCCAACATTTTCAATATCATTTGTTCGAATACATTTTTGAGCATTGACAATACGTGGATTTTTTGGAATCACTCGTCCATCAAAATATTTTTTTAATGGTGCAACACCCGCATTAATCCAAAGAAGCGTTGGATCATTATTCGGAATCAAACTCGCACTTTCTTCCACCATATGTCCTCGTTCTTTGAAAAAGCGAACCCATGTGTCTCTAATTTCATTACTTGTCATGTATTTCATATCATCTCTCCTTATCATATAAAAAAAGCCCTCAGTATAACCTAAGGACGAATATTCGCGGTACCACCTTTATTCTAGTTTTCACTAGCACTCAAAGTCCGTAACGGAGACATCCGGTTGCTTTTAACAACTCTCCAAAGTAGCTTCCATAAAGTATCTTCTTCGTTTTCACCAACCACGAAGTCTCTAAAAAGTGTCCTCTATGTACTATTCTTCTTCAACGATTTCACATGTATTATACATTGTTTGTCATTGATTTGCAAGTGTTATAATCGTGAAAATATTGTCAAAACAATCATCAATAGTATGTCAAATTTGACATACTGTTGATGATCCTATATACTATCGTTAATGAGGTGAGCATATGAAAAATTTTCATAAAGCAATGATGATCAAAGAACTACTCGAAAACAATCAAATCATTGGGTACCATTTTAAAAAGAAAATGGCAAATTATGGCATCGATGTATCAAATGGTTCAATATATTATCATCTAAAAAACTTCTTAGAAAAGGGATATGTCACAAAAACTGAAAAAGAAAAAGTCACGATTTATCGATTAACAGAAACTGGTGAAAAAGCCTTATCTAAAAACATATCTTCAATACCTGCGGAAATCAATCATGCATTCATGCTGATTGCGGCTGATATCCCTAATACCAACTGGAATAATTTAAAAGATATGCAAACTTTTTTGGATAGAATAACACATATCAAAAAACTCATCACAAAAAGGATTGGTGAACTTTCATGATATTACTGATTGGCGCAACAGGAAATGTTGGAAAACATGTATTATCGTCTCTCTTGACAGAGACTACAGATATTCGCTTAGGATGTTATGATGTCAACGAAACAAAAACACAACTGAATATCCCTACGATTGAGTATGTTCCATTTGATTTTTATGATCAAACAACATACAAAGTAGCCTTAAAAGATGTTCAATCAGTTTTTTTTATTAGACCACCACAAATAGGAGATCCATCTATTATTTATCCATTCATTGATGCACTCAAAGAACAAAATATTCAACACACAATCTTCTTATCTTTGATGGGAGTTGAGAAGAATCCTATACCTCCCCACGGAAAGATTGAAAAATACATCAAAAAACAACAACTAACATACACCTTTATACGACCAGGATTCTTTATGGAAAATTTAATTCATCCTCACGGACAAGACATCAAAGATTACCATCAATTAGTTGTCCCTGCTGGAAAATCAAAAACCAATTTTATTGCCGCCAAAGATATTGGTGAAGTCATTGCTAGATGTCTTCTAGAAAAAGAATTACATTATCATAAAGCTTACACCCTCACCGGAGATTACGCCTACACATACGAAGAAGTTGCGGCATTGCTGAGTGATGTCTTAGAAAAAGAAATCATTTACACCAAACCTTCACTTCTTGGATATCGTAGACATATGATCAAAAATGGATTTGATAAGAAGTATGTAAACGTCACTGTGTTTCTTTATATTATGACCAGACTTGGTACGGCAAAAGATCGAACAGACACCGTCAAAACAATCTTGCAGCGACCACCTACTTCATTAAAGAAGTTTATCGAAGAAAATCAATTGTCATTCATTTAAAAGCCTCAAAACATA
>DFNN01000039.1:4838-6497 GCA_002376065.1 Caryophanales bacterium UBA3566 | reverse complement strand
TCTTCATTATCAAAATCTAACCCATTTCTCTTATAACTCACAATCAATGTATCCATAATCACTGCTGTAAACGCCGCCGCAAATCCATTAGTATATAATAAAATACCCCCATGAATACCACTTAATCCCATCATCACTGGTAAATGAATCATTCCTGACAATACACCAACCAATATACCATGTTCACCAGCTAAAGGCGCAAGCGCTGTGGCAAACAACATCGCCAATATAATCCCGACACTCAACTCCACATCAAAAAGCAACACCATAATCATCACACCAACCATTGGTGGCCATGTGTTCCTCACATGTTTCCCATAAGCACTAAAACCAATGATGGTGAATAACCCACCTACTACCGGTCCACTCAACTGAATATCAAGCAATAACACTAACCCAAGAACAACCAATCCATTGAGTCCAACATTGATCATCGCAACACCTTCAGCGTAATCACTTGTATAATCATTTCCTGTAGGCGTTGTTCTTTTCATTAAATCTTTCATTCCAGATAATGACCATTTATTGATTAAAAATCCAACGATAAAATACATCACACATATCCCAGTATATACTACTAGTAACAAACTATGTGCCTCTAAACTAAATACATAACTCGCTTCACTCTCAAAGTTAAACAACGTAAACATACTACAATAAAAAAGCGCAAAGATCCCACAAGCAAATCCAACATTGTATAAATTATATCCCTTATGAAAATGTCTTACATGAGATGACAACTCAACCAATAAATATCCTGAACTAATCCCCACAAGCACTCCTAAAGGTACCCCTACAATATATGGTAAATCAAACCCAAACATCAAGACACTAGAAATCGGTGATATTCCTGTGGCAAACAGGAATACCACAATCACTTCTTGCAGTTTGATCTTTCTTAAATATGCGTACAAAAATACCCCCATGAATATCAAAGACACATTTAGTAAGTTCTTCCCAAAAAACGCAAACCCACCAATCGTCAGTATGCCCGCAAACAAGGCACCAGATATTCTCATATCTAGCGCCCTCACAATCACATAACTAAGAAACATCAAACTACCCACATTAAATAAAGTCGGACCAAGTCCTCCAATAGTAATATAATCACTCAACAATACACTCTTACTAAAAAGAATCGCAAAATAACCTTGAATAAATACATCAACTGGCTGTAACAACAACCCAAGTACCATAAGCATCACACTCACAATCACCAACAACATACCACGCCTTAGTTTGACCATCAACATAAAATCACTCCCTCTTATTATAAAACCCTATTATATCTAATAAGTAGATATCAGTATCATTTAAAAATTAAACCCAATAAAAAAACTAAGAAGTTTAAAAACTTCTTAGTTTTTACTATATTCACTGATAACTTTTCTAATCACTTCTTCTCGATCTTTTGCTTTCCAGTTCATCGAAATCATTTGATCAACTTGTCCTTCTTTTTCTTCTACAAGTTTTCTCATTTGTTTTAATGCTTGATTTCCCCCTAAAAACGCAAAACGGAAATGATGGGTGATAAACAAATTGATCTTCTTTCCTTGCAGAGAACCCAACTGTTTCAAATACGCCTTCATTATCTTACATAGTTGAAACCCATGTACCGGAGAAGCAAACACCACATACTCATAATCACTAATACTTGGA
>DFNN01000039.1:4006-4431 GCA_002376065.1 Caryophanales bacterium UBA3566 | reverse complement strand
TGAAATCTGTCCACGACAGATTTCGTGTTTCCTGTCTTTGAATAATACACAATTGCTTTTTTCATAACTCCTCCTTCTTTTTCTTAAACATATCCCATGTACCAATCGTTTCAAATCCTAAACGATGATAAATCTTTCCTGCACTAGGATTATCATAAAATAAACAAAGCTCTTTTCCTTTTCTTACAAAGTACTCATACATTAGTTCCTTCATTAAGGCTGATGCATATCCTTTGTTTCTTGCGTAATCCGCTGTCGCAACTGCGACCACCATCGCACTTTTTGTTGTTTCTGCGGTTGTTGCGACCGTTGAAACAACCTTTCCATCTTCTTCAATATATAATGTGATTCCCATCTGAATCGACTTCATCTTCGCATCAACATACGCTTCTTTATCTTGATGAAATGAAGAGAATTCTTCAACC
>DFNN01000039.1:0-3606 GCA_002376065.1 Caryophanales bacterium UBA3566 | reverse complement strand
ATCTCTACTTTAGGAACAGATAAGTCTTTCATTTCCTTTGCTTCACAGAAATACGTATGGTGTTTTTCATATCCTTTTAAATGTGGAACAACCAACTCCATTAAATCAGTTTTCCCGCTAATAAAATCAAATGGATCATCTTCAAACACTTTCAAATACTCTAAAGGAAATCTAGGAGTATCCGCATAATATATCGCGTTGTTTTTATAACGCAATAAAATACTTTTATATATTCCCTCTTCTATTTCAGCGTACACACGCTGAAAATCAGTATCAAACCCAAAAGTCTCAATATCCCCTATTGGGAAAATATTATAAGATGCTTCTTTGTATAAATACGCTAATACATCACTTCTATCTTGCTCAGTTAATAATCTAATCATTTGTCCACCTCGTTAATAAGTTACATTCATTATAATTAAAAAATTCTAAATAAGCAATTGAATCCTTGTTCAATTATCAATATAATTTTTCAAATTGCACTATCCAATTATATGGTAGTATAGAGTTATACTTACATTCCTATAAGAGTAACAAAATATTAAAACAAAAAATAATATATTGACACTTGTTATCAAATTTGATAACATAAAGGAGTAAATACATGTGGGAAATTGAATTTTTTGAAACGGAAAACACAAATGTACCAGTTCTTAATTTTATCGAGTCAGTAAATGACATAAAGTTAAAAGCCAAATTGATTAGAGAACTTGAACTACTAGAACAATTTGGTGATCAGTTAAAAGCACCTCATACAAAGCCTATCAATGATAAACGTGGTCAGCTATATGAATTAAGAGTACAACAATCGACAAATATCATTCGGATATTTTTCTTTTTCATTAAAAATAACAGAATCATTTTAACAAATGGATTTATTAAAAAAAGACAAAAGACACCAAAATCAGAAATTAATTTGGCATACAAATATAAAACTCAGTATGAAAAGAGGTATAAATTATGAGTATCAAGAATTTAAAAACCTATAAAAAAGAGCTCATGAAAAACAAAGAATTTGCGCAATCATATCATGATTTGGATTTACAATATGCAGTCATCCAAGAATTGATAAAATTTCGTTTAGAAAACAATATTACACAAGAAGAATTATCAAAGAGAACCGGTATCTCTAAATCAAATATATCTAGATTTGAGAGTGGAAAACATTCACCTACTTTAAAAATGCTCGATAAAATATCAAAGGGGCTTGGGAAAAAAATCAGTTTCACTTTACAAAACATTGACTAACAATACTATTTACATATAAATCATAAAAAGGTTAATAACAAAAATCAACTTTGTTTTTAACCTTTTTTCATTGTATGACTACTGAATTGGTACCCATATTTCGCAGAAATATGGAGCATCTTCACTAGGATATACTTCAAAGTCAGCTTCATCTGCCATCTCGTATTCACTATTTGGCAAAAACTCCTCCATAATCCCTTTCCATGTAGGTCCCATATCATCTACCTCTTTACAAGTAAAGACAGCGTATAATGGATGTTTGATATGCCATAAGTCAAACTCTTCTACCTTTTCGCCTGAATAAGGAACACCAATTCCATAATAAAAAGAATCACTCTCTAAACTCACCGCATTACATGGTCCGTATAATTCTTTTTCATCACCAAGTTCTAATAATTTTCTTACTGTTCCATCATCCAACTTCTTCGTCCAGAAATTGGGAATCTCTTGATTGTTATCGTCTTCAATAATCTTGTTTAAGAATGCCTTTTTTACACACAACAATGTAAATGGTTCTTTTTTCACAATTCTGTAATCCATACTACTTCCTCCTTCAAATTTGATCTGAATTTTTAGAGGATGGTACGCTTTTAATTTCGCTTTTCCATATTTCGCTTTCGATAGATTCACACCATGAAAACGATAAAACGCTTTTTGAAATCCTTCTTGTGAATCATATTGATATTTGAGCGCAAGATCTAGTAACGTCTCTTTATTCTTCACAACATCTAATCCTGCCAAACTTAGTCTCCTATTACGAATATATTCACTCACACTCACGCCACAAAATATCTTAAAGATTCTGTGTAAGTGAAATTGCGAGACATGCAGATGTTTCGCAACATCTTCTATCCCAATATCTTCAAGTAAATGGTCCTCCATAAACTGGATTGCTTTTTGTATCATCTTTTCCACGTAACCACCTCGTATCTATAGTATAGACTTTTTCTAATTTCATTTATTGACATTTCTTGCGAACTTCTGTCCATTACCGTTATTCTATCATTATTTAAGAAAATAATCTATCTATGAAAAAATACTTTCCTACACAAAGTAGGAAAGTATTATTAGTCTTTCACCGCTATATAAATATTCATATAAGTCCCACTCATCGTTTCAACTTCTTCTTCAAATGAACTAATAGAGAGTGCATCATTGTATTCATGATGTTCATTAAGATAATGAATCAACTTCTTAAACCCATTTGGGATACGCTCAAACGGATCTAAAAATGGTTCATCAACCTTCAACATAATATATTTTGAGGTTTCTACTTCTTTTTTGATGATTGTTTCATCTTTAACCCTATCAAACTCTTCTTTTGAAAGCACAAGATACTGTACATAACCACGCAATCCTTGATCACTTTCTTTACTGCTTACAGGAACATCTGAGCCAATCTCACTAATCGGGTGAAGCTTATGTTCTAACTTGTAAGCTACCATATAGTCAATACTTTCTGATTCAGGATCTTTGCTAATGACTTGATGACCAACCGCATAATATTTTTTTAATTTCAACGTGTTCACTTCTGATAAATACGGCAACATTTTGATTCCTCCTAATTCGTGTAAGATGATTTTTTCTGGAAAAGAAAAATCATCTTCTCTTATTTTTGAAGGAGTATCCTTGTAAACCATCTTAAACGCTCTTCTAAAACTTCTTTCAGAGCGATAACCATACTTGAAAGCAACATCAATGACATTAGAACCATCTTTTAACGCAGCGCGCGCATACTGCATCTTACGAATGCGGACATAATCCATGATTGAAACACCAGTATATCGTAAACAAGCGATGTAAGTAATATCTTGAATAACCAATATATTTTGAAATGTCTTCAATATTGATGTTTTCTTCAATATGTTCTTCGATGTAATCGATGATGTTTTGCATATATCTTTTCATCTCTTCAACTCCTTCTATCAAGAGTATACTGTATTTTTTTCCAAAAACCGGACAAATTGTGCAACATAGATATTTTTTTGAGATCAAAAAATATTTATGTTACTCTAAATGTAATGATCACAAAACATGAATGGAGGACACATGGACAATACAAAGCAAACAATAGAAAACCTAAAAGAAAAAGAAAAAAGAATGGATTATTATAAGAAAATAAAACTCGCCCTTTATTATGACTTGGTCACCAAAGAAGAAACAAATGGTCACTCACAAAAATCAATCATACAGATCTCCTCAGTATTCGTTATGAAGGAAACAATTATACTTTATACCTTAAAGAAGATACAAATGAATATGTTTATGTGGCTAAGACATCCACATTTGATAAAGATCAAATCAACTCGATCAAACAAACCTTTATGCTGATACTGGCAGAAGACTTCATTGAACACT
>DFNN01000044.1 GCA_002376065.1 Caryophanales bacterium UBA3566 | reverse complement strand
TAAGAATGAGAAAAGATACAAAAAAAATATTTGTCGGAAATGTCCAAATTGGTGGACAAAATAAAGTTGTGATTCAAACCATGACAACAACGAAAACAGAAGACATCGAAAACGTCATCAACGAGATCAATACACTCGCAACTGCGGGGGCAGAGATTATCCGTCTCGCTGTCTTTGATGATGCCGACGCTGAAGCGATTAAAGAAATCAAAGAACGCACCAATGTACCGCTTGTTGCGGACATTCATTTCAATTACAAACTTGCCTTAAAAGCAATCGAACACGGGATTGATAAAATCCGCATCAATCCAGGTAATATAGGTGATGAATCTCGCATTAAAGCAGTCGTTGATGCTTGTAAAGCAAAACATATCCCTATCCGTATTGGTGTCAATGGTGGTTCCTTAGAAAAACACATAATTGAAGAATATGGTGTAACGGCCAAAGGTATGGTCGAAAGTGCAAAATACCATGTTGCTTTACTCGAAAAATACCATTTTACAAATATTGTTATCTCATTAAAATCAAGTCATATAAAAAACACCGTAGAAGCCTACCGTATGGCCAGTGAAATCTTCCCATATCCTCTGCATCTAGGTATCACTGAAGCAGGTACAAAGTTCGGTGGAACCATTAAAAGTGCCGCAGGGCTTGGAATGCTGCTTTATGAAGGTATTGGAGACACCATCCGCATTAGTTTATCAACGGATCCAGTTGAAGAAGTCAAAGTCGCCAAAGAACTCTTGAGTGCGCTTGACTTATACAAAAAACCTAAACTCATCAGTTGTCCTACTTGTGGACGTTTACAATATCATATGTTTGACCTTGTTGATAAAGTTGAAGCTTACTTAGAAACGATCGATACTGACATCACTGTTGCCATCATGGGATGCGCAGTCAATGGTCCAGGTGAAGCCCGCGCGGCGGACATTGGTATTGCTGGTGGTAAAAATGAAGGCTTGCTCTTTAAAAATGGAGAGATCATCAAAAAAGTACCGCAAGATCAAATGTATGAAACGTTAATTGGAGAAATCAATAACTATCAAAAATAATCTACCAAACGGTAGATTATTTTTTTATTCTTCAGCGGCAAAAAAGGCATAATAAGATAACTGTATTGGTACACTTTCACCCTCAAATGGATAAGAATAATTCAAAGTGTTTAATATATAAAGTTGATTTGTTTCTTCTAACACTTCAATGAATGCTTGAATTTTTGATAGATCATCACTTGAGAAAAAGACTGCGATTTCTACAACTTTGTAATCACTCGCTAAACTTGATATCGGGCTAGATTCAGGAATACTCACTTCTGGATTGATTGATGAAGTTCTTAACGTCATAGCATCTAAAGAGATTCCCGCTAATTCTAATAATGCGTTGGTATCATAAACAAGTTGTGTTTCATTATAAGCATCAGGTACTTCTCTATATAACTCATATAAGAATGATTGATCTACATAACGATTCTCTTCTACAATTTGTTCTAATTCGACAATTTGCGTCTGTAATACTGCGTTTTCTCGGTCTAAATCATCAATTTTCTCTTCTAGATTACCAAGCATAACACTACGAATAAGATAAATAATGATAACAATTAAGAGAATAACAATATATAGAAAATAGTTCGATAGTTTTCTATTCAACAAAGAAATCAACTCCTAACGTAAAGGTTGAGTTGTATACAATCTCATTCCCTACTCTTTGAGGAGCGGTATAACTACTACTAGTCACCCATGATACACGTCTTAACTGAGAATTCATTTCTTCAAATTGATAGAATGTCGCCATAGAAACAGTTACTGCGATTCTTTCATCTGCTAAGTAGAATGAAAAATCAACCAAATCTGCATTATACTGCATAATCACAAGCGTAATATCTCCTAAAACACCTGGGTAATCAAGCATAAATTCTTTTAAATCCTCTATATCTTGAGCAAACCCAATCGTTGATGTATCTATTTCATATCCAGCATACTCTTCTTGTGTTAAAGCATATTCATGTTTTAAATCTCGGTTCAAACCATTGCTTTCTTCAAAATCCATCACCAAATTATTGTATGGTAAGAAGATGAATACAAATGCTAATACAACAAACAACAACAACACAACAATCACTTGTCCATTAAATTGACGCATTCTTTTTACTTCTGGTAATAAATCTACGTAGATAAAATCACTAACACCAAATTGCCCTTTAATATAAACATTCTTTTTCTTCTTCGCCATATTAGAACATTCCTTTCGGGGTAAGTAAACTAGCCGCTAGTGGGATATAACATTCACGATCAATCATCGTATCAACAATCTTCGATATCTTTCTCATTTTGAAGACCAATGTCTCCATTGGAGATCCTTCTTCGAAGAAATAATCATGAATTTCTTCATCAGTATATTTCGTTGTCATATTAAAGAACACAACTTTTTCTACTTGACGTTCACCATTATTCAAATTATAACGATAATAATTATTGATCTTCGCAATTTCTTGATCAATAATACCCAAATATTGTTTTTTATCAATTTGCGCAACATTCGTATTTTGAACTATTGAAAATATCGGTATCTCTTCATCAAATATATAAAGAGAATACGTATCATCAAACACAGCCGCAAACATAATATCACGCTCAAACTTCAACTCACTATCTTCATATTTACGATAGTAAAATAAACGATGAAGTGCGAGTGGTGGAATATCTGTTTTCACCACTACAAGGTTCATTTCATAGAACATATCAACATATGCTTTTAACTCATGCTTAGGCGCATAAAACATAATTACTTCATAAAAGTCATCACTTTTTTTATGAATCACATAATCCATTTTCATCTCATCAAAAGGAATCACAATGGTTTTCCCAATTTGTGACATGATGTAATCCCCAATCTCATTTGGTTTATAAATGATTGGGACATGGATTTTACGGAACGTAAATAGTTCCTCATGAATCACCAAATTCACACGTTTAGACTTTATCTTAAAAAGTTTAAACGCTTCTTTGATTGTTTTTAACAACAACTCTTGCTTATAGATAATCCCATTCTCAATTGTCCCTGGTGGCAATTTCACACTAGAATACTTCAATTTCTTCATGTTGTATCCATCAGGTTTTTCAATAAAACTAAACTCATTATCAGTAAAAAAACAATTGACTGCTACTGCCATACTTCCACCTACCCTACATTAAGATTCCTAAATACCAATCTATAAACGCCTGTCCCACCAAATAAGAAAGTATACTTCCTACAAAGATAAATGGCACAAACGGAATATATCCAGTTTTCTTTCTAATGATCATTCCATATAATAATCCAATCACTGATGCGAAAAACAAACTTAGAAACACTAAATTATATCCTAAAAACAATCCAATGATGAAGTACAACTTAATATCTCCACCACCAAGTGCTTGCTTCTTAAAGCGTTTTTCACCATACCAAGCAATCAAGTACATAAAACCAAAACCAAGTATTCCACCTATTAAAGACTCATACCAAGGAATGAAATCACTAAACATCCTAAGGACCAATATAATCGGCAAAAACACCAATAATACTTTATCAGGCACTACCTGATAATAAAGATCACTCACGACAACAATCAACATTAATGAAACAAAGCTTATACTTACTATATATTCTACCATATTACCCCTTAGTAACACAAACAAAAGTAAGAATAAACTTCCACTAATTAACTCAATCAGTGGATATTTTATACTAATATGACTTTTACACTCTTTACATTTACCCATAAGTACTAAATAACCTATCACAGGTATTAACTCAACAACACCTAAAGTTTTCCCACATTTAGGGCAATGGCTACGACCTAACAAACTCTCACCAGCAGGAACTCTAATACCTACTACATTATAAAAAGAGCCAAGCATTAACCCTATAAACGTTACATATATATACCACACTATGTCCATATTATCACCACTTCTAGTATACTATATTATTGAAGTTCAAACAATAAAAAAAAGCAATCCCCAGTGGGGGATTGCAAGAATAAAATTTTATGATTTAGTAACATCATCTCTTAATGCATCAGTAGGGTTTAAAGGCCCAAAAGCAAATTCCCCATCATATAATTCTACTACCCATTCGCCTCCCAGCCATTGAACAGTAGCAGTAGTGTATCCAGTTCCACCATAAGTAATACCATCAATATATTCAGCTAAAAAGTTCGTACTAGCTGCAGATGTAGTAACCAAATCTAATTCAGTTCCAGCAGTTGTAGAATTCCCACAAAATGTCTCATCTGTCGTAGAACTACAATACAACCTAGCTGCATTCTCAATTTGAATCGCATCATTCAAAACTGCGTCTCTATTTGCATTACTAATTATTCCACCTACCGCAGGGATTGCAAATCCAGCGATAATTCCCATTACAACAATTACAACAAGTAATTCTACTAAAGTAACACCTTTGTTATTTCTCATTTTTCTTCACCCTTTTTTTATATTTTATTTTTTTGTTCACTTATTTACTATAATATACCACAAGAAAGCGCTAAAAGTCAATGTTTTTTCCATTTCTTAACATTTTTTCTTGTTGGTTTATTATGTTTGTGTATTTCTATAAAGTAATTTCATTGATGTTTGGATAATTGATTAGAATCTTTTTATTTACTGGTCAATCAACTCCTTTTTGGAAAATAAAAAATCGAATCCTAGTTGGATTGTTGTTTTGGCAACTGGCTGTCTCATTAAGACCCTATAGCTTTCTGTCACTGGATTGCTCCAGTTTTAGCATTTTCATTACAAAATCATTATGTAAGATTCGATTTATACTTAAGTTTATTATACTACTTAAAAGTTTTGATTGCAAGGTTTTCTAAATAGTGTGTATCTTTTTAAATTTGACTGGTCATTGATAGACTAGGCAACATAACAGCTAGCAACATCACAACAACCAAAGAAAAGATAAAAATCAACATAATCGGTTCTAGCCCTTTTTTAAGGCGTTCAATCTTGATTTCTGAGTCATCATTGTAAAATTCACTAATGCTTTTCAACATACGTCCAAGTTCCCCTGTACGTTCCCCAACTGAGACCATTCTAGCGAATACAACTTCAACTGCGTAATGATCACTAAACGCTCTTGACATATAGTCCCCGTTGTTGACATTACGTTGTGCTTCTACGACGATTTCTTTGTACACTTTATTTGTAACAGTATCATAGGTTGTCGCAAGTGAATCTTGCAGTGGTACATGATTGTTTAATAACTGAGACAACGTATTAGAAATACGTGATAAGTTATTCAACATGATCACATCACCAAAAATTGGAGCTTTGATTGCAATGTATGAAAAGAATTTTTGGACTGCATAGATTTTTTTATACGCCACCCTAATCAAAATGATGAATAACAAAAAGGAGGCAATAATGAATACGAAATATTCTTTCATAAAGTTACCAAAGTCAATGAAGAGTCTTGTCATTGGTGGCATTGTGACTCCTTCTACGGCACCAAACATATCTTCAAACTGTGGCATAACAAAGATCATTAATACCACACCAACCGCTACTGCGACCGTTAAATAAATGATAGGCATCATCATTGTTGACTGAATCGAACTTTTCAAACGAAATTGTCCTTCAAAATAGTCAACAATATCATTCAATGTTCCTTTTAAGTCTCCAGTACGTTCCCCAACTGCGACCATGGATACTAATATTCCAGGGAACTCTCTTGGGTATGCTTTATAAGCATCTGCCAATGTCGCTCCACTGTTTACTTCATAGTATATTCCATAAAGAATGCGTCTGACTGCTTTATTGGTTTGTTGGGTCGCAAGCATTTCTGATGCTTCATTTAATTTGACCCCTGCTCTTAATAGTGAAGATAGTTGTTTTAAGTAAAAGATCAAATCTTTGTCTTTAATGACCTTACCAACAGTAATTCGATTGATTGCTTGCGTAAATGACTTTTTGATGTTGATTTCAATTGGTTTGAGTCCTTGTTCTTGTAAGAACTTATCGACCATCGCTTTTGATGGTGCTTCAGTGATTCCTTTAACGATTTTTCCATCTTTTAATCTTTTTGCACGATATTTATAATCATATATAATCATAGTTAATCAAATGTGATACGCATGACTTCTTCTACAGTTGTCATACCTAACTTCACTTTCTCTAGCCCTGCCTCAACTAGTAATTTCAGTCCATTGTTTTTCGCTGATTCAAAGATTTCATATTCTCGTGCATCATTGGAAATCAATCTGACGATTTCTTCATTGATATCTAATATTTCAAAGATGGCAGTACGTCCTTTATACCCTTTATTGTTACAGTGCTCACATCCGTGTGCACGTTTGACTGTATCAACAATAATATTGTGTTTATCTAAAATTGCTTGCTCACTCTTAGTTGGTTTTTCGTCGGTTGCACAAAATTTACAAACAACACGAACAAGTCTTTGCGCTACCACTCCACTGAGAGATGATGCGACCATGAATGGATCAATGCCCATATCAACAAGACGGTTCAACGTTTTAACGGCACTATTGGTATGGATTGTTGATAATACTAAGTGACCTGTTAAAGAAGCTTTAACAGCAATCTGCGCTGTTTCTCCATCACGAATCTCCCCAACCATGATGATGTTCGGGTCTTGACGTAAAATACTTCTTAATGCGTTGGCAAAAGTAAAATTGATATCAGGGTTGACGTTTACTTGGTTGACCCCTTCAAGTTCAATTTCCACTGGATCTTCAACCGTGATGATGTTGACATCATCCGCATTTAATTGATCTAACACCGCATACAAAGTCGTCGTTTTCCCTGACCCAGTTGGACCTGATACTAAGATGATTCCGTTTGGACGGTTGATGAGTCGCATAAACATTTCTGTTTCA
>DFNN01000060.1 GCA_002376065.1 Caryophanales bacterium UBA3566 | reverse complement strand
AACGATTCTGTGTCTACTTCTAGGATGTTCTTACTATGTGTTTTTGGAATGACTAAAGTATGTCCTTTTGTTCCTTGTGTAATGTCTAAGAAGGCTAATACGTATTCATTTTCATAAACAATATTGGCAGGTATTTCTTTATTGATGATTTTACAAAAAATACAATCCATTATAAATCCTCCTTATTTATTTTTTTTATGATGGTAAATATATCGCTCATTGATCCCAACATAAAATCAGGGTTTACTTCCATGAGATGCATACTACCTTTTTCACTCCAAGCAACTCCTGCTGAATAGATACCAGCGTTTTTACCAGCTAAAATATCTCCTTGGTTGTCACCAATCATGATGGCCTTACCGTTTGATGGGAATTTGCTTAAAGCGATGTCTATTGGATTTCTATGGGGTTTAGGATGGTCGACATCATCTAAAGATATAAATACATCGAAGTAATCATCCAATGAATAATAAGTAAAACTTGGCCATGCCGCTTCTTTGAATTTTGATGTCACTATTCCGAGTTGATAACCATCTTGTTTTAATTGTTTAATTGTTTCAAGTACACCGGGATATATCTCAAAATTGCCCATTTCATAGTCTACATAGAAGTTTCTGTAAGTATTAATCATATCTTCAATAAGGAACAAATCGTTCGTATATTCTCCAAAAGTCTCTTGCAAGGTAGGTCCAATAAAAGTTAGTATTTTTTCACGAGAAAGAGGGATATCTGGAAAATGTTTTTGAAAAGTTGCCTTAAAACTTTCTATGATAACATTGTTTGTATCTATTAATGTTCCATCTAAATCATATAGGATGGTTGTTAGTTTATTCATATAATCACCTAAAAATATTCTACCATAAATCAGGATTTTTTTTGAATAATATGAAAGATATTGCATTATTATATATTTGTTGTAAAATAAGTTAGGGTAAAGGAGTGAACGATATGGCAGATATTATTAGTCAATTAAAAGAGAAAATTAAAGGGAAAGATATTAAGATAGTTTTCCCAGAATTCAGTGATGTAAGAATTGTAGAGGCAGCAATTAGATTGGCAAAAGAAGATTTGATCCAACCAATATTAATTGGGGACAAAAAGACCATTTCACCAGAATATGATTTAGGTAATTGCGAAGTAATTGATCCAAATAATTATGAAGCATACGCAGAAATGGTTGATGCTTTTGTTGAAAGAAGAAAAGGAAAAGCAACAAAAGAAGATGCGATGAAATTGTTGCTAGATGAAAATTATTTTGGAACAATGCTTGTATTTATGAATAAAGCAGATGGATTAGTTAGTGGTGCTATTCATTCTACAGGAGATACGGTTAGACCTGCGTTACAAATTATTAAAACAAAACCAGGAGTGTCAAAAACATTTGGTTACTTTTTAATGGTTAGAGATGAAGAGAAATACATTTTTGGTGATTGTGCAATCAATCCAAATCCATCAAGTGATGATTTGGCTGAATTTGCGATTGAATCAGCAAAAGCAGCGGAAATGTTTGGGATTGAACCAAAAGTAGCATTACTTAGTTTTTCTACAAATGGTAGTGCTGAAACGGATGAGACAAAAAAAGTAGTTGAAGCTACTAAGAAAGCAAAAGCAATGAATTCAGGGTATCAAATTGATGGTGAAATGCAATTTGATGCAGCATTTGTAAGCAGTGTAGCAAAGAAAAAATATCCAAATAGTACAGTCGCAGGAAAGGCAAATACATTTGTGTTTCCAGATTTAAATTCTGGTAATATCGGATATAAAATAGCGCAAAGACTGGGTAATTTTGAGGCAATGGGGCCAATCTTGGCAGGATTAAATAAACCAGTAAATGATTTATCGCGTGGTTGTGATAGTGAAGATGTTTATAACACGGCAATCATCACTGCGGCACAGACACTTATTAAGTAAAGAAAAAGGCTATGATATGCATATCATAGCCTTTTTAAATTATGCAAGCTATGGTATAATAATCCTGTTAGAAGGGTGATAACATGAAAAAATGTACGCTAATATATAATCCTGTTAGTGGGAAAAAGAAATTTGTTGATGAGATACCTTATGTTGTTGATCGATTAAACAATGAAGGGTATGAGGTTTCAATTAAAAAAACAAGAAGAAAAAAGGATGCGATTTATCTTTCGCGGAACGCTGCTGAAGAGCAAGTTGACTTATTGATAATTGCTGGTGGGGATGGGACTCTTCACGAGTGTATAAATGGTTTGGCTGAAGCAGAATATGTTCCAAAAGTTGGATATTTACCTTCTGGAACTGCGTGTGATATCGCTGGTACTTTGAAGATATCAAAGAATATTAAAAAAGCGATGGATGTCATTTTAGAAGATGAAGTTGAATATATTGATTTGGTAAAAAGTAATCATGGTTATTTTATGTATGTTACTGCGATGGGGACATATGTTGATATTTCCTATGTTACAGATTCAAGGCTGAAAAAGTATATAGGATACTTTGCATATATATTAACGGGGATTAAGGAGTTTTTTACTATCCCAATGATTAAGACAAAAATTGAGCATGATGAGGGTGTTATCCGAGGATATTTTTCACTTATTATGGTGGTGAATTCTAAAAAAGTTGCAGGATTTAATATTGTACAAAAACCAATATTAAATGATGGAAAAGTAGATGTGGTTTTGTACCGTTATATACCGCTATTCAATAACTTACTATACTTTATTTCATTTTTGTTATCACCAACTTTTTTGCCTGGAGTACAGCGATTTAGATCGTCTAAATTACGCATTACTACAGATCATCATCATAAATGGAATACTGATGGAGAAGAATCAAATGCTGGGAATGTGAACATTGAAGTGAAGCAAAGAGTGGTGCCTCTAATCATTAATAAAAAGATAAAGAGAAGATATTTTAAGGAGGAGTACAAGTTATGAAGATGAGAAGAATTCATATAGGTAATAAAGAAGAACAAGTCTCTCTTTTAGGATTTGGATGTATGAGGTTTCCTGAAAAAGACGGCGAAGTAGATTTTGATTTGACCAAGAAAATGATGGATTATGCTATGGAAAGAGGTGTTAATTATATTGACACAGCCTATCCTTATCATGGTGGAAAAAGCGAAGTTATTGTAAGAGAATTGCTTAAAGACAAACCGAGGTCATCTTATTTTTTAGCAGATAAATTGCCATTATGGGATTGTAAAACAAAAGAAGATGTCGTCCGTATTTTTCATGAGCAATTAGAAAAAACTGGTGTTGAGTATTTTGATTTCTATCTAATTCATGCAGTCAATAAAGAGCGATATGATCAGACAGTTGAATTAGGTGTCTTGGAGATTTTAGAACAATTTCGCGATGAAGGTAAGCTAAAAAATATTGGATTTAGTTTTCATGACGATTTAGAAACATTTAAAAAATGGGTTGACTTATATGAATGGGATTTCGTGCAAATTCAACTAAACTATATGGATATCGAACATCAACAAGGGATTGAAGGGTATCAAATACTAACAGAAAAAGGGATACCTGTTATTGTGATGGAACCAGTCAAGGGTGGTAGTTTGGCTAAGTTTAATCAAAAAGTTGAACAAAAATTAATTGAGAGAGAACCAAATAAATCAATTG
>DFNN01000137.1 GCA_002376065.1 Caryophanales bacterium UBA3566 | reverse complement strand
ATGATTGAAGGGGCGTCTTTTAATAAAGCTGCTTTGGAATAGTCAATGATTGATGTTCTTTTGATGAAATCATAAACACCTAAGGGAGACTGAAATCTTGCGGTTTGTGAGGTAGGTAGGGTATGGTTTGTACCAGCAAAATAGTCACCGACAGATTCTGGTGTATATTCCCCAATAAAGATCGCTCCTGCGTGGTTGATATAGTCAAGAATTTCGTAAGGGTTGATGACGGATAATTCTAAATGTTCTGTGGCGAGGTTGTTCGCTAGTGTTGTTGCTTCTTTTAGAGAATCAACAATAATAACTGCGCCATAGTTTTTGAGTGATTCTTTGATGATTTCTTTTCTAGGCATAGAAGGTAGTTGTTTGCATAGTTCTTCTTTGATTTGTTGCGCAAGCTTAGGAGAAGTAGTGATGCATATTGCGCTCGCAAGTTTGTCATGTTCAGCTTGCCCCATTAAGTCTGCGGCGATATAAGACGCGTTTGCTTGTTCATCGGCGATGATGAGGATTTCACTTGGTCCAGCGATCATATCAATGCCAATTAAGCCACTGGCGTATTGTTTGGCAATCGAAACATAAATATTCCCTGGGCCAACGATTTTATCGACTTTTGGAATTGTTTTTGTTCCATAAGTTAAGGCGGCGACTCCTTGTGCACCACCGATGGTGTAAATGCATCCACACCAGCCAAATCTGCGGCGACGAGGAGTGATGGTTTGATTGTTCCTTGCGAATTAGGAGGTGTGATCATGATGAGTTCTTTAACTCCTGCGATGACTGCGGGTACTGCGTTCATTAGGACCGTAGAAGGGTAAGCTGCGCTTCCCCCTGGAACATACATTCCAACACGTTCAATTGGGGTGATTCTTTGACTTAATGTGATGTTGTTTGGTTTTTTGATTGTGTAGGATTTTGGTAATTGTTTGATATGATATTCATAGATGTTGTCACGTGCTTTGATCAAATCATCGATCAAATCTTGACTGATAAGATTGTAGGCTTCAGTGATTTGTTCTTTTGTGACTAAGAATGAAGACAATGTTGTTTGATCATAAAGTTTGGTGTATTTTATTAGCGCTTGATCACCATTTGTTTTCACGTCTTCCATGATGTTTGCGACCAACATATTGATTTCTTGGTATGAAAACTGTGAGCGAGAAAAAATGCGATTCATAAAGTCTTTGTCTGTTTGTTTTCCAATGGGAATCACAGTAACGCCTCCTTCATTTTGCTTAGTAGTTGGATAATTCTCTCATATTTGAATTGATAATTGGTTTTACTGGCAATCAGGGTTGCTTCAACAGTCATCACGGTTTCTAATACCGCCAAATTGTTTGCTTTTAAGGTGGACCCCGTTTCAACAATATCAACAATGACGTCTGATAATCCCATCAATGGTGCTAGTTCAACTGATCCGTTGAGATAGATTGTTTGGATTGGTTGATTGATGCTTTTAAAGTACGTTTTGGTAATATTGGGATATTTGCTTGCGACAATGAGTGTTTCTTTTGATGGTTTCAAGATCGTGTTTTTGAATCCAGCAATTGCGATGATGCATTGTCCAATCCCTAAGGGTAAGAGTTCGTAGACTTGTTTGTTTTGTTCTAGTAAGGTATCTTTACCAACAATCCCGAGGTCCGCAACTCCTTTTTCAACGTATGTTGCGATGTCTGTGGGCTTAATGAAAAGATAGGTAATGTTTTGTTCTTGATCAACGATTTTTAATTTTCGAGAATTTGTATCGAGTGAAGAAATGATCTTGGCTTTTTGTAAAAAAGTGATGGTTTGTTGACCAAGTCTTCCTGTGGGTAAGGCAATTGTCAGTGGTTCATTCATTACTCGTGACCTCCTTAATCAATGCTTGAAAATCAAAAGAAATACCAAATGCATTGATGTTTTTTCCATATTGGGCAGTTAGTTTGTCGTAACGACCACCTAAGAATAGTGGGGTTGAAAGTGATTTTGTATACCCTTCTAAAACGAGTCCGTTGTAGTAATCGAATTCTGGTATAAGGGATAAGTCTACCCATAAGCGTGAAGGATTGTTTAGTTTCTTGATGATATCTTCTAGACTGTTCAAGGAGACTTGTAAATCACTAGAAAGTGTGTAAGATGCTAACTTCGTTAATACATCTTCCATTGTTCCTTCAAACTTCAAGAGGTTACGAACAATCAATGAAGAGCCGTTTTTCAAGGGTTGTTGGTCGATGATCTTGCTTAGTGCTTGTTCATTTTTTGCTTGGAGGGCATTTTTAATTTGATTGATGGTGTCTTTATCCCAGTCTAGTTCTTTAAGTAAGCTATTGATAAATGCACCACTTCCAAGACGGATTTTGTAGTCAATATTGTATTCTTTTAATAAGGAGATTACCGTACTTAATACATCTATTTCTGCGGTGTATCCTTGATACCCTAATTGCTCAATCCCAAATTGTCTTTTTTCTTCAATGTTGCCTTCTGTTTGACGAAATGTGTAGGCATCATAGAATAATTTTACCGCCGCATCATCAACCCATTTATAGACGACTTGTTCGATGATGTTGGTGGTGATGTCTGGTGATAAAATCGAGATTCTTCCTTTAGGATCAATGATTTTGACCATTGATTCTCTTTTGATCCGTTTGTTCTGTTCAACAAATTTATCATAAGGTTCAAAAAAATCAACATCGACTTTTGTGAACCCTCTTAACTCGATAAACAGTTCTAATTCTTTGATAAATTGGTTGCGCTTTTTAATGTAGCGCATTTCTTCGATGATATTTGTGAAGTCCATTTGACTGCTCCTTTCATAAAAAAATGCCAGATAGACTGATATCTATCTGACAAAAAATGTGTCATACAGTAGATACAAGTCCACATCACAAAATGGCTTGTATCGCTAAACAATAAATGTTTATTGATCAAACCTAGGTTTTATGATGATGTACTTGTAAAAAGATTGCGTTTGTCATGATTATTTCCCCTTTACTACTTTACATCAGTAAAGTGTTAGTTACAATGTACCATAAAAAAATAGCCAACGCAAGAAGTTTGACTATTTTTTTTCTAGAAGCATAAAAAGTTCATCTAAAGAATGTATTTCATGGGTTGGTTTGATTGTGGTTTTGTTGATGATGCGGTTTGGGTTATACCAAACAGTCGTAATAGAAGCATTCAAACCTCCTTGAATATCAGAAGTTAAACTATCACCAATGATCATGACGTTTTCTTTCTCAAGATGGTTGATGTTTTTTAAGGCGTATTCAATGATTTTGGGATTTGGTTTGGCGATCCCTAATTCATCACTGATGACGACATCTTTGATATATGGTCTTAAGGCTGAATATCTTATTCTTTGGTGTTGGACTTCTCTTAAACCGTTGGTTAAAATGGTTAAGGTATAGTCTTTTGATAACTTCTCAATGATGTTTAAGGCATCTGGATAGAGAATACTTTGTTCTGATAGATGATGCATATAACTCGCAGCGTATGCTTTGGCGTTGCCTTCTAAAGAGGCGACCCTAATAAATCCTAAAAAGCGTCTTGTTTTTAATTCTTCTTGGGTGATGTTGCCTTGTTCTAAATCAGACCATGCTTTTTTGTTTTCGATTAAGTAAGATTCAAACAAGTCATTACTAGGCAAGATATCAAAATCTTTTAACATGGCGTAAAAAGCTTGCTGTTCGGCTTGTTCAAAGTCAAATAATGTCCCATCTGCGTCGAAAATCAATACTTTGTAATTCATATGAAATGTACCTCCTAATAGTGTTATTGTACCATAAAGAAATACTGTAACATGAAAAAAATAAAAAAAATTGATAAAACCTAGGATATCAAACGGTTTTTTGATAAAATAAAACGTAAGTGAGAAAGAAGGGATTATATGAATAAAGTAGGTATTGTGGTGGATAGTACGGTCTATCTATCAAAGGAAATCATAAAAAAATATGATATTCACATTGTTAGCTTAAAAGTCAGTGTGAATGATGAAACATTTGATGAGGTGGACATCACTAGAGAGTTTGTGATGGAGAAACGGAAAGAGGGTGCGAAATTTCAAACAAGTGCACCTGCGCCTGGTACGTTTTTAGAAACATATCAAGAATTGTTGAAAACAAATGATTATGTATTTGTCATTGGTTTATCAAGAGAATTGAGTGGGACGTATCAATCATCTTTACTTGGAAAAAATATGCTTGATGATCCAAGCAAAGTTATTTTGCTTGATACATTAAGTTCTGCTTATGGTAATGAATTGCTTGTACATGTATTGTTAGCGTTGATTCATACAGAAGAAGACGTCTTTCAGATTGAAAAAAGGATGCATGAATACATCAATCATGAAACATTGATGTTTACTTGTGAGAATTTATTTTCACTTGTTAGTGGTGGACGCTTGAGCGTGACACGCGCAATGATTGGGACGGTGTTGAGAGTAAAACCGATCATTGAGATGCAGGAAGGAAAACTCAACCATATTAAGAGTGAACGTACTTATCAAAAAGTATTTGCGTTGATTCAAAAAAGAATCGAAGAAACAACTAGTAATGATCCAAAACAATTGTATATCTATATTACACAAACGAATTCACAAAAGAGTGGAGATATGTTGGTTGAGTTTATCAAAGAACATTATCCAAAGGCAAAGGTTATATATACAGATTTACTAGGACCTGTGATGACGGTGCATGTTGGAAATAAAGGATTTGGTATTGCTTGGACTTATGAGTAAGAACTAGCAACAAAGGCGGTGAAACAATGATTGAATTGAATATCAGTAATGTCTCTAAAATGTATGGCGCAACGACTATTTTCAAAGAGATTTCTTTTACGGTGAAAAGTGGAGAACGGGTAGGTCTTGTTGGACCGAATGGTTGTGGTAAAACAACGCTCTTAAAAATGATTATGGGGATTGAAACCATCAATGAAGGTACAATTTCCTATATGAAAGGTAGTACGGTCGGATATTTGGATCAAATACCAGAATACGATGATGATGTATTGGTGATTGATATTCTAAAAGATGCGTTAAGTGATTTATATGATCAGCGCAGTCATCTTGAAGCGTTGGCCATTCAATTAGGGGAATATACAGGGGAAGAACTTGATAAAGCGATGAAAACATACACCAAAGTTGAGGCAGATTTTGCTTTCAAAGGTGGGTATGATTTGGACATTAAAATCGCGAAAGTAGCGAGTGGATTAAAAATCAGTGAAGAGATGCAAAATTTAAGATTTTCTCTTTTAAGTGGTGGAGAAAAAACAAGGGTTATGCTTGGTCATATCTTACTAAAAAGTCCGTCTATTTTATTGTTAGATGAACCATCAAACCATCTCGATTTAGAATCGATTGAGTGGTTAGAAAGTTACTTGCAAAGTTATGATGGTTCAGTACTCGTTGTTTCTCATGACCGTTATTTTTTGGACAATGTTTGTCAAAAAATCGTTGAGCTTGCATACCATAAAGCATATGTTTATCATGGGAATTATTCGTATTTTGTGATTGAAAGAGAACGTCGCTTTTTATTAGAATTAAAAGTATATTTAGCACAAGAAAAGAAAATCAAACGGATGGAAGAGCAAATTAAGCAATACCGTATATGGGGTGTTGCACGTGATAGTGAAAAGATGTTCAAAAGAGCGAAAGAATTAGAAAAACGCTTAGAAAAAATAGAAAAACTAGATAAGCCAGTCAAAGATCCAAAAAAAATGAAGATGAAAACC
>DFNN01000115.1 GCA_002376065.1 Caryophanales bacterium UBA3566 | reverse complement strand
AACAACTAGCGAAAACAGATTTAACAAAGAATTCAACGATTTGGGATAAATTTAAAGCAAGTATCTTAGGAAAATAATGTTGGCGATGCCAACATTTTTTCTTAATACTAGAGAACGAAAATAAAGTATGATATAATCTAGTTGGTGATTTTTATGCAGCGATATTTTACAGATAAGTTTGAAAACAAACAAGCAATATTAAAAGAAAGTGATCATCATCACATCAAAAATGTGATGCGTTTTCGCGTTGGTGATGAAGTATCTGTTTGTGATATGAGTGGTCATTGTTATGAAGGAACATTCCAATCAATCGATCAAGAGATTGTCGTCTCTTTACGAAGTGAATTACCGAACGTAGAGTTGCCTTGCACGGTTAGTATCGCGCAAGCATTGATTCGTCGTGAACGATTTGAATATATGTTACAAAAAGCAACTGAACTAGGTGTCCATCATTTGATTCCCATCAATACAAAATATAGTATTGTAGATGTTGATCAAAAAAAAGCAAGTAAAAAATTGGAACGATGGCAAAAAATCGTTCAAGAAGCAAGTGAACAGTCAAGAAGAAATATTGTACCGACAGTTCATCAAATAGAAGATCTTAGTACGCTCGATGTTACGAAGTATGATGCTGTTTTTATTGCGTATGAACAAGAACAACTAAGTAAATCATTCAAAACAGTCATTGAGGAACAATTCTTTCAAAACATCTTATTGATTGTTGGTCCTGAAGGTGGATTTCATCCTAAGGAGATAGAGCGTCTTCTAAAACAAAAGAATGTCTATTTGATTGGTTTAGGGAAACGTATTTTACGTAGTGAAACTGCCTCAAGTTATTTTTTAAGTGTCTTAAGTTTTGTTTATGAGCTTGGTGAGTTATCATGAAGGTAGCGTTTCATACACTAGGGTGTAAAGTAAACACCTATGAAAGTGAAGCCATTGCGGAACTCTTTGTTTCGCATGGATATGAACAAGTACAACATAGTGAGTATAGTGATATATATATCATCAATACATGCACCGTCACCAATAGTGGTGACGCAAAAAGTCGTAAAGCAATTCGTAAACTCATCAAACAAAACCCAGAAGCAGTCATTGCGGTGATGGGATGTTATTCACAAATGGATGCGGATACAGTGGCGGCAATTGATGGTGTTGATATCGTGATTGGAACAAGTCATCGAGAACAATTGCTTGATTTGGTTGAAGATCATCTTCGACATCGTACACAAATCAAACAGATTACTGATATGTCAAGATATACAGTGTTTGATGAAATTCAGGTGACCCATTTTCATGAGAACACGCGTGCGTTTTTAAAGATTCAAGATGGTTGTAATCATTTTTGTACATATTGTATTATTCCCTTCGCAAGAGGAAGAGTTCGTAGTAGAAAACCTTCTTCAGTGATTGAAGAAGCAAAAAAACTGATTGAAAACAACTATCATGAACTTGTCTTAACTGGTATTCATACTGGTGGATATGGACAAGATTTAAATGGATATTCGTTTTATGATTTATTGAAAGACTTAAGTGAACTAGATGGGTTAAAAAGATTGCGTATCTCATCAATTGAAATGAATGAATTGACAGAAGATATCATTGAATTATTAAAAGATAATGACGTATTTGCCAAGCATTTACATATCCCTTTACAAAGTGGATCAGGTGAAATCTTAACGTTAATGAATCGTCATTATACCTTAGATGAATACAAAGAAAAAATCAAAGATATTAGAAACAAAATTCCAGGCATCGCCATCACCACAGATGTGATTGTTGGATTCCCTGGTGAAACAGATGAACACTTTGAAGAAATCAAAGAAACAATCAAAGAAATTCGTTTTAGTGAGTTGCATGTCTTTCCCTATTCAAGAAGAAGTGGAACAAAAGCAGCGATGATGAAACCGCAAGTACATGGGACAATCAAATCTATTCGTGTAAATGAACTACTCACACTCAACGAAGAACTAGCAGAAGACTACATCAAATCCCAACAAAATCAACTACAAGACGTCTTATTTGAGACAACGAAAGATGGATTTAGTGTTGGACATGCCAGCAATTATATTAAAATAAAAGTCAAGGCAGATGAAACCCTTGACAATCAAATCAAACAAGTCAAAATTGTATCACCAAAATACCAAGATACCTTTGGAGAAGTAGTGAATTAAAAACAAGTTGCCAAATGGCAACTTGTTACTTCAATACATATCCAATGGTGACACCATGTTTCTCAACGAAGAAATCCAAATCTTCATCATTGATCATTGTATCCGGTAGTTTGTGTAAAAATTCGATAAATTCATCCAAACAATCATAGGTATCAATGATGTTGATGAATTGTTTTGATCCGTGTTTGAGCTTGTATTTCTTTTTTGTTTTTCGATCTTCATAAACGACAATGAGTAATTGTCTGCGCGAAGATTTTAGCATTTTTGAATCTGCATATTTGGCAATAATCGGAAGTTCTTCAGCTTTATAATCAAGATATTTCTTCGTGAGTTTTTTACCCTTACGTTTTAATTTTTTAAAATTGTTGGTGTTCTTTTTCCGACGTTTCCTGATCTTTTCAACTAGTAAGATTCCATTGTATTTTTTCTTGCGTAAACGTTTGGCTTTTTTCGCATATCTTGCACTGCTCATATAAAAATGTAAATTTTTGAATATGCGATAAATAATAAAGACAATAATCAGCCCAATAATGATGCTGATTAGGAGATTATCTTGTATGATGACAAAAACTTGATCCATCAGTCCACATCCCTTCTAAATCAGGTATATTTTACCATATTTAAGGGAAATGTGGTAGTTTTTAAAAAAAGATGTACGATATGTGTTAATTTTCTTTACTTTTAAAATCATATTTGATATTATAGTAAAGGTTAATGATAGAGTGAAAGGAGGGTGAACCTCATGGCTAAGACAGTTGTAAAAGAAAACGAATCATTAGAAGACGCGTTAAAGAGATTTAAACGCGACGTTTCTAGATCAGGTACCCTTGCTCAAGCTCGTAAAAAAGAACATTATGTAAAACCTAGTGTTGCGAAGAAAATGAGACAAAAAAACAATAAAGGTAGAAAATAATTTAAGACGGTATATTTATACCGTTCTTTTTTTCCTCTTTTTCTAGAGATATGCTATAATGTAAATAGATATAAGCAGTTAGGAGATTGATAATTTGGTCGATATTACAAAACTCAATGTGGCCTTTCATGACTTAGAGATATTTCGCTTAGTTGTTGGAACAAATGATAAGAATATCAAAATTTTAAATACGCTTTATGATATTCAGATTTTAAGTAAAGGGCAAGAAATTTTTGTCGATACGTTTGATAAGAATTTGATAGCGCATTTGGAAAAGGTATTCACAGTATTGATTAAAGTCGCAGGGTCGAATATGGTGTTAAAAGAACGCGATATGATTTATATTGCGAAACTTGCTGAAAGCAAACCAATTGAAGAGATTGTCGATATTTATTTAGACAAAGTCTTCATAACAAAAACATTACACGGAAAACCTATTTATGCTAAAACATTACATCAAAAACATTATATAAAAGCGATCAACCAACACGATTTGGTGTTTGGTATTGGTCCTGCTGGAACTGGGAAAACATACGTTGCGGTGATGAATGCGCTGGCGCATTTAAAAGACAACAACGTACAAAAAATTATTTTGACAAGACCAGCGGTCGAAGCAGGCGAGAAACTTGGGTTTTTACCAGGGGACTTAAAAGAGAAAGTTGATCCATACTTACGCCCATTATATGACGCATTATACGAAGTACTCGGTGTCAAACAAACAGAAGAACTGATTGAAAAAGGAACGATTGAAATCGCACCTCTTGCCTATATGAGAGGACGTACTTTGGAAGCTGCTTACGTGATATTAGATGAAGCACAAAACACGACCATCAATCAAATGAAGCTGTTTTTAACGAGATTAGGCTTCAACTCTAAAATGGTGGTGACTGGGGATATCACCCAAATTGATTTACCAAACAAAAGTGAAAGTGGACTCGTTCATGCAACGACGTTGCTAGAAGGTGTACGTGGAATTGATGTCATTCGTTTTGAAAAAGTTGATGTCATTCGCCATCCTTTGGTACAAGAAGTGATTGAACGATATGAAGAATATGAACGTAAACATTATTAATCAACTTGAAGAGCACGTAAGTGAAGACGTTATCCAAAAAGTACTGAGTGTTGCGAGCAAGCAATTAAATTTAAGCGATTATTCGATCAATATTATTCTTGTTAACAATGATATTATACAAAACTTAAATCAATCATACCGTGAGAAAAATGCGCCAACTGATGTCTTAACGTTTCCTGATGGGACGTTACGTAATTTAGGAGACATATTTATCTCAATTGATAAAGTACATGAACAAAGTAAAGAGTATGGACATTCCTTTGAACGTGAACTAGCATTTTTAACGATTCATGGGCTATTACATACATTAGGATATGATCATCTAACAAAAGATGAAGAAACGGAAATGTTTGCTTTACAAGAAGAAATACTAATCAACGCAAATATATTAAGATAGGTGATAAATTTGAACAAATTATATGATCAAGCAAAAAGTGTGATTGATAATGCCTACGTGAACTATTCACATTTTCATGTGGCAGCGGCAATCAAACTGAAAAACGGTGAAGT
>DFNN01000109.1:4863-6210 GCA_002376065.1 Caryophanales bacterium UBA3566 | reverse complement strand
GTTCTTCTTTTGGTTCTTCTTTAACACTTTCTTTTTCTTCTTGCTCTCTTGCAAGTCGTAGTTTTTCTTGTTTTTCGAGTTCTTTTTCTCGTTCTTTATCTGCTCTAAGTTCTTCTATGACATCTGCTTTACTTTGATCTTTTAATTTTTCTTTGATTTCTTCTTCAGTGACAATAATCGCATCTTTGTATAAACGTTCTTTAATATCTTTGATTGATAACTGATCAATCGCTGATTCTTCTTTTAAATGTTCAATTGAGATTTCTTCATCTTCTTCATATACTTCAGTTGATTCTTCATCTTCTTCTATTGATTCCTCAATTGATTCTTCTTCGACCAAATCCTCAATAGAAATCTCTAATTCCTCTTCTTCCTTTTGAGGGGATTTCATATCTTTAGAAAGCTTGTCTAACTCTTTTTGACGCGCTTCTTCTAATTCTTTTTCTTTCGCAAGTATTTCTGCTTTTCTTTTTTCTTCTTTTTCTTTTTTATAAACTTCAATTTCTTCAGCCATCAAATCTTCTACAACGATTTTTTCACTAACTTCTTCCTCAACAACTTCATCTTCTAAATCAGGAAGTTCTTCTAAATCGTCAATCGTAATTTCTTTTTCATGTTCTATTGTATCTTCATCATCATCTGGTGAAGACTTTAGTAAAATGGAAGCAATCGAATCTTCTTTTTCGATTTTTGTTGATTGATACAATTCACTTTCTGAAAAAGCTTGTTGACTTTGTTGATATTTCTCTTTATACGCACTAACATCAATCAAATCATCATATCGTTTCACCAAATAATGAAAGACACGTGCCAATACCATAAATACAACGATCAATCCTCCGAGTATCATAAGAGTGATTTCATAGAAATTAAATCCTGGTTTTATCGAACAAAATGCTCCTGAGGTACAATCAATCGCGTTATCTGTCACCGCAAATAATAAATCTACGACAAACAATAACAAAAAAAGGATGAAAAAATAAAGCGATACTTTTAACAACACATTGTATATTTCTTGCTTAATCATCAAATCACTCCCTTTTTTATATTTTATCGCATTTTGCGGTAAAATACAAAACGTTTTTGTATCTACTTATACGAAACATTTTTTGTGATGATGAATTGATAAGATGCAGGATCGTAAAACTTCAGTATTCTTAATGCTTCTAAGGTTGTAAAACGACCTTTTTTCCCAGTTTCTAAATGGAAAAATACTTTTCCATTATATTGTTTCCCTCGATTGATATATCCTTTATCTAAAGCACTTTTTAAGTTATCCAATGCTTCTTTCATCCTTACATCATAAGGAAACTGAATACTTTGGAAATAATCAAGTGCGCGATAACA
>DFNN01000109.1:0-4433 GCA_002376065.1 Caryophanales bacterium UBA3566 | reverse complement strand
AACAAAAATTCATGAGCAAGCTCGCGAATTTTTAAAATCTTGTTTGCTTGGAAAGTATAACCTTGTTTTATATACATCGCAAATCCCTCTAAAACACTCAAAGTTGTATGCACCGAACTTGTCTTAGGTTTTTCTTTGTTGTGATAACGACAGTTCCATCCACCATCTTGCATTTGAGTATCAATCAAGAACTGCACAATATCGATATAGTCTGTTTCATCTCTTTTTTGATAACTCAACATTTTTAAAAGCATTCCGACAATACAAACATCCCGTTTATCTTGATGTTTGTAGATTCTATTTTCGACCCATAGTGTTTGATATAAATGGTCACAAGATTCTTGAAATATTGGATTGCTTGGAGTTATTCGCAAATTCGTTAGCTCTAGACATGTATAAAATGTTGATACCCATTTTGGACTATAAAGCCCACCACCAAACATTCTTTTTTCTTTGTCATAAAAAGACAAATATTTTTCGATGTATCCTGCTTCTGTATAAACTGCTTCCTCATCCAACAAATCTTCTTTCACGATTCTTTTAATACTTGCGTCGCCTTCCAATAACCAATCAATCATAGGCTCCTCCATCCTTACTCAACAATGAAAGTTTCTATATTCAAAGCACCTGCATATTGTTTAAACAATGTTTTCGCAAATGCAAGTTCTTCTGAAAGTTCTTCTTTTCCTGTAAAGGAAATAACAAAGACCAAAACACTTGTAGTTTGATCAGTAATCATTGTTCTTGTTGTATCGCTAGTTGTCGAACCAAATGGTCCTTTTAGATCAACATAAACAGGAATTTGTTCAATGTTGATTTCTCCCCTAGCAATCCCTTCATAAGGTTCTGCTTTTCCTAAACGAATCAATATATCACCCTGAATTTGATTTCGATCGAGGACTGCCGTACTTTTCTTTAGATGTAGTGATAAATAGTTACCGATATCAACCAATTGATTGATGCGATAGAGTTTGTTTCCTTTAATAATTCTTCGGAACAAACTCTCCACCGCCAACCGATACCTAGAAGGATCTTTCCCGTAAGTCTTATAGGCATTTCTCGCTTCAAGAATTTTTGATGTCTTCAGTAATGTTTTTAACGTATAGTTTGCCATAATTTCTTGTTCTTTTTGTGCAATCAAATCATCTAAGTCACTTGATTTTTTCGCACTAGCATCAAAAGATAAAACCCCGATACAAAAATCGGGTGTTTTATCTTTGATCATTGAATCAATTGTTATTTTCAAATTGATCAGTCCTTTTGTCGATACTGTTGATTTGTTACATCGACATTTACTTCACCATCTTTGATTTCTATGATGCGGTCAGCTTCTTCTGCGACCTTACGGTCGTGGGTAATAATGATAAATGTTGTTTGTAATTCTCGATTGATTTTTCGAAGCAACTGATAGATTTGTTTGGTTGTATCACTATCTAAATTTCCAGTTGGTTCATCAGCCAAAATAATTTTTGGCTGATTCATCAATGCACGAGCAATCGCTGTGCGTTGTTGTTGTCCACCACTCATATTATTGGCTAAATTGTCTTTTACTTTTGATAAGCCAACAAGGTCCATTAACTCATTTGCACGTTTGATGATTTCATCAGTCACTTTTTGTTTGCTGATGCGAATCGGCATCAACACATTCTCAATCGCCGTAAATTCTGGCAAGAGATAATGAAACTGAAAAATAAAACCGATTGCTTCGTTTCTTAAAGTTGATAACTCATTTTTATTCATTTTTGAAGTTTCTTTTCCGTTGATAAAAATTTGTCCTTCAGTAGGTCTATCTAGCGTACCTATAATATTCAGCAAGGTACTCTTCCCACTCCCACTTTGTCCAATAATTGACGTAAATGAGGTTTCTTCAAAAGCTAAGTTGATGTCTTTTAATGCTTCTGTTTTTATCGTTGTCCCATATATTTTCTTAACATGTTTTAATTCTATCACATTACTAGCCATTTTTGATCACCTCAATCACACTAATTTTCGAAGATCTACGAGCAGGAATTAAGGAAGCCAAACTAGCCGCAAGAATGGCGATACCTGCACTCAACATAATAAATTGTGGATCAATATACAAATCGATTACCGGAGTTCCATCAGGATTCACCGCAAACTTGGTGAACATATAACTCAATCCTAACCCTAAAGAAACACCACCAATTGCGCCAAACACGCCTAAGAAGAACCCTTCTGATAGAAAAATCAAACTCGCTTCTTTGTCTTTAATCCCCATGGCTTTTAAAATCCCTAGTTGTTTTGATTTTTGTAAGACTGTAATCGCTAGTACACTCGCTATTCCTAATACAACAGACAAGGTCACAAACACTTGAATCATGATACTCGAAACGCTTTGTCCATTTAAACCACTAAGCAAATCAGCATTTTGATCTTTCCAGTTGGTCACCTCAAAATCATTCCCTAAATCAGTTTGTAAGCCACGCATTATGATGTCCGCATCAAATGGTTCAGATACTTGCATTTCTATTCTAGAAACGACGTCACCTACCCCAATTAAACTTTGAACAGTTCCTAAATTACTAATCATCCATGACTCATCAATTGCCGTCACACCAAAATCATAAACACCAACAATTTCTACCATCACAGATCCAATATTCACTACATTCATCTCATAGGAAGAACCAATGGCTAAATTCATATCTTCAAAAAGGACATCCCCAACAATTACTTCATTGTCAGTACTCGGTAATCTTCCTTCAATCAATTTCTCATCAAATTGATAAATCGCATTGCTTCTTTCTTGATCAAACCCTCGCAATAACACAGGATTTGTCTCTCCATCATCAATCAATGTACCAGGTTGGTCTATCGCATAAGAAACAACGTCAATATCCTCATATTGATTTAAAAATTCACTTGTGATACTTTGATAGTCATCAATATATTCTGTATCATCTTCACGCGTAATCGTCACCTGTGAACTATTTCCAATCGTCGCATCAACCAATGATATTTGTAGCCCCTGAATCAAACTACCAATAAATACTTGGACACTCACCCCTATAGATATACCAAGTACAATCATCAGCGTTTGCCCTTTTGAACTCGTTAAAAAACGCCAAGCGATCTGTAAAGGCAACATTATTTATGACCTTCTAATGCTTTGATATCATCAAATGAAAAGACCAGTTGATCGACACCAACGATATCACCAGCACCTTCAATCAAAAACGCTTGTCCACCGGCGAGAATCTTTAAATTGGGGTTGATGTTTCGTAAAGATTCTATGATTTTTTTCGCACTCACAATATTATAATAATTGGTGACACTGATCGCCAAATAATCAGGACTGATCATCTTCACCGCGGAAACAATATTCTCAAGCGGTGTATTCGCCCCAACAAAAGTTGTCTCATACCCAAGCAAATAAAAGAAATCCGCTGCCATCTTCGCACCAATCTCATGATATTCTTCACTCGGACACACAACAAGAACTTTTTGATTGTTACTAGCCGCTTTTTCTTCAATCAAATAGGGAAACAACGCATCAACAATATTGCGCACAATCGCTGTACGCTGATGCTCATACCAAATACATTCTTCATCTGATTGATCACAGGATATGTCATTTAAAATTTTCGCTAACACATCTTGATACAAATCAACAATCGATATTTTTTTATTTTTTATCACATCAATACTATACAATACACTTTGTTCTAGATTCCCATCATCTAGATGTTTTTTTAAGGTTTCATATATCTTCATTTTTTCAGCCTCCTTGTTTTATATTATATCATAGTTGGACTATCAAGGTAAGTATATGCGAAAAAAAAGAAAAAGGATTATCCTTTTTCTTTTTGTCGATAAAACGTCGCAAGACCACCTAAAGAAGTCTCTTTATAAGAACTCGTCAAATCTTTTCCGGTTTGATACATCGTCTGTATAACGGTGTCAAACGAAACAGATTGACTATTTGGCAACATATAACTCAGTCGAGATGCATCTATCGCGCGGATTGCCGCCATCGCATTGCGCTCAATGCATGGTATTTGGACATACCCTAAGATAGGATCACATGTTAATCCAAGATGGTGTTCCATCGCCATCTCAGCCGCATATTCAATTGTGTCAAGCGGATGATGAAAAATAGACCCTCGCGCTGCCGCAGCCATACTACATGCTGATCCTATTTCTGCTTGGCATCCCGCAACTGCGCCACTAATTGACGCGTTGTGTCGTATAATACTACCAATTAAGCCACCAACCATTAGCGCATCAAACACCGTATCATCAGAAAGATGATATTTACGCTTTAAAAAATACAACACCGCAGGCACAACACCACTTGCTCCACAAGTAGGTGATGTCACTACTCTCGCACCACTCGCATTTTGTTCACTTGTTGCGTAAGCATAACTCATCAACTCTTTAAAGTCTGTTTCTTCTTTGTCTTCTACTTTCAC
>DFNN01000066.1 GCA_002376065.1 Caryophanales bacterium UBA3566 | reverse complement strand
GTTTCACAATATAACCCATGAAGCAAATGATCTTTCCCATCACTTGGATAGGGATTGTCTTCATTCTCACTTTTTAAGAATACATTCATATGTTCTTTTGTGATTTGCATAATTAAACCGGCTGGGACTTCTAAAAGCTCAGCAACTAGCGAAATAATATTTTGCCATTTTTCTTTGATATAATCATTAATCTCTGGTTTATCTTCATCCCCAATGTTCACACGTACTTTTTCATTTAATTCTCGCAATAATACATCGGTTTTCATCTCATCACCTCATAAATAAAGTTATTTTCATAGAAAAATTAGTCATTTAATACATACTCTCCATCTTTAATAATCATCTGCAAATGCTCTTTTAAACAATCCCCATATTCATTGATCGTATAAGGAGCTGATATTCCTTCAAATGTTCCAATTTCCAATATCGCTTGTTTTACTAGTTCTGTGTCAAAAGAATCTGCATATTCGATTGCTTCTTTTAACATATAGACTAAATCGTACGCATTGGTCGCAACCATATCCACTTCAACACCGTAAAGATCAAAAAATGTATCATGAAATAGTTCGAAATTTGGATCATCCATATTTTCATAGTAATCAAAGTAGGCATAGATTCCTGAGGTATTACTTGTATCAATCAAAGGAATCAATCCCGTTGACGCCCATGATGATAAATGCATATCTATTGGGTAGTCATTGGCGATGATATAATTTACAAAAGGTGCAATAGTGGTGTTTGATCCAACAAGCATAACTGTATCATAATCTCCTGTATCTAAAGCGTCTAATATTAATTGAGAATCATTAGCATTATCACGATAATACCCAATCATATCATAATCATCATCTGTATATCCCGCATTACTTAACACTGCTTCAAAACTGTCCTTATGATGTTGCGTTAAGATGTAGTTATCTAAGTTGTATACAAGCAACACTTTTGAAAAAGACGCTTCTACAATTTTCTCTGTCATATCTAATCCTTCATATAAAGTAGTCGATACGTTTCGAATAAGATTGTCATCAATATTCGATAAACTATCTGTACCAATCGATGGACTTAAGAACAATACATCTTTCCCTTCCGCATTATCCATCACCTCAACAGCGACAATACTTAACGTATGTCCTATGATAAAGTGAACACCTTGATTGATTAAATCATTACCAACTTCTACTGCTTTCTCTGGATCTGCTTGATCATCTTTGATGATTAACTCAATTTGTCTTCCATTAATGCCACCTGACTCATTGATTTCAGCAATCGCCATTTGGACTGCGTAAAGTTCCATAGTACCAACACTCGCATAAGTACCTGTTAATGTCCCCGCAAAACCAATCGTGATTGTTTCTTCTTGCTTTTGACAACTTGTAAGCAAAAACACAATAATAATCATATTTAACAATAGTATTTTTTTCAACATTCAATCACCCCTTTTGCTTTAATTCTTTTTTTACCACATCAAGTAAGTCTTCTTCTGGCATTGGTTTAAAAAATAGATAACCTTGAACATAGTCACATCCATATTCTTTAAATATATCAAGTGTTTTTTGATCCTCGATACCTTCAACAATTGTAAAAAATCCCAAGCGATGTGAGAGATCCACAATCGTTTGAATCAAGACACGACTTTCAACATTGCTTAAAATTGATGATAAAAAGTTTCTTGATATTTTCAAGGTATCAATATCTAGTCTTGATAAATAAGTTAATGAACTATATGCATCACCAAAATCATCTTCACTAAATTTAACACCCTTGTCTTTTAAATACTTAATTTTCTTCGAAATTCCTTCAAAGTCTTGGATGATTGTTGATTCTGTAATTTCTAACTCTAATAAGTTGGGATCATAATGATATTTTTCCAACGTTTGATCAATCATTGATGTAAAGGAATCTTTCATAATGGTTTCCACACTTAAATTGATACTTGCGATTAATGCAACCCCGTATTCATCATGGATAAACTTATTGAGGCGCAAGGTTTGATTTAAGACTTGTTCATCTAGGATGGATATCTTATTTGTTCTTTCTAAAATAGGTATAAACTCATTAGGTGTGACATTCCCTAGTGTGTCGTGATGCCATCTAGACAATGCTTCAAAACCTCTTATTGAATGATCTTTTACATTAATTATTGGTTGGTAAACCACGGTAAAATCACGATTCTGTAAAGCTTTTGTAATTTCTAGTTCTATGTTTGATAGTCGGAAATACTTATCAGATTGCGCATCATCAAAACACAAAATTTGAATATTATCAGTGATTTTCACTTCGTGTGCAGCCATAATGGCTTTTTTGATGATTTCATCATAGGTGTTTCCATGATTTGGATATCTTGCCATCCCAATATTTATCGTCACTGGGATACTTAAATCTTGAATGGAAACTCCATTGGATAATGTTTTCAAAATACCATTCGCAATTTCAAATACTTCTTCTTTCGTCTTATTCAATATGATTCCTAAAAACTCATCACTTTGAACGCGATATAAATAGTCAAATGTTTTTCGAATTTTCATACTGACTTCTTTTAAAACCTGATCCCCAAATTCGAATCCGAAATTGTCATTAATCAGTTCGAAACGACTGATATCTATATATAAGAGGGACACATTTTCATTTTTCATCAAATCATTAAAATCAATCATCGCTTTATTTTTACTAGGCAATCCTGTTAATTGATCATGGAATGCAAGATATTCTAATCGTTCAGTACTATCTTTTAAACGTATGCGCATTTCATTAAATCCTGATCGCAATACATTTAACTCTTTTATTTTTGAGTGTGGTAATTTCGTAGTGAAATCTCCTTGACCAAACTTTTTCAAGCGACCAACAACAATATGTACATCTTTAAACAAGATAAACTGGATAAACACAAATACAAGAATCAACAAGGCCAAAATCGCAGTAATAGTGAATGCATAGTAATTTTGTGTAATCGTGTTTGAATATAACGCTGAATCGGTTGATTCATAGATCACAATAATCCAGTCAGAAAAACCAATTTCTTCCATACTCAAAATCGATTCTTGATCGTTGATTTCAAATGTTGAAAACTCACTTGACTTTGTATTTTCTAATAATGCATCATAATCTTGAAAATAGTTTTGAATAAGATGTTGATTATCAACACTATCATAGAGATATTTCCCATCTTGATTTAAAATCATCAAATCTTTGTTATCAAAAGATTCTTGAAAATTATCACCATAAATTGTAAAAAACTCAATTGATATTAAACCTGTAACTATAATATCTTCTCCAATATATCCGACCTCTAGTGCTAAATTTTCTGAAGTAGCATCATAAATCAACTGACCAATCGTTAATTGATGAATCCCTTCTAAAGACTCAATCAAGTAATAGCTTGATATATTGATTCCTTCTCTATTTAATGTTTCATCACTAGAATACAATATATTACCATTTAAATCTAATACTTCTATTCTATTTAAATAATCAGACTGTAAAATGATTGTTTCATAATACGCTTCATCAAAAATTCGATCTTCAGCACCTATCAAATTATGATGAGCCACTTCAATACCGATAATAGAATTAATTTCAGATTCAATTTTTGCATCAAAATAATCAGCAGCACTCTGTGCGATTTCACTGTTTTCTTCAAAGGCCTCTGTAAAAAAAACTTGATTTACACGTCCTCTTAAAACGATGAAAAACAAGCTTGCAGATATAATGACCGATAAAAATAACGCTACAGACATAACTACTTTCATTGAATAGGATTTATTATGTTTCATACAATCACCTAATCTCATTATATGTGATACTAGTTCATAATACAATAAATAATGAAGGTCAAACGGTGTTCTTCCATTACATTACAAAAAACCTATAATACTTACACTCATCTTGTGAGTGTTCATTTTATAGGTTTCTTTATTTATGTATTTATAATCTCTTCTCAGAATATCATTTGTATATTTAGATTATGCGAGCAATATACCTAAGAAAATAAACCACGCTAGAATAGATTTCCCAAACAAACTCAACCA
>DFNN01000120.1 GCA_002376065.1 Caryophanales bacterium UBA3566 | reverse complement strand
ATTTGATCACTGGCTGGTAAGATTGCACCATGTGTATCATTTAGGTAATAAACATTTAAGTAAGGCAGCATTGTCTCTGTTTTTTGTTCTTCTGTATCTGGCGTGCAAGCTAGCAATGTAAATGTCGTCACTAGTGTTGCGATTATTAGTAGTATTTTTCTCATTATGACCATCCTTTTCTCGTAACAGTAGATTATACCATAAGGATAGAATTAGGAAAAGTCTTTTCTAAAGAAAAAAAAGGGATGATGTACTTGAATTATTTAAACGATTACTATATAATAATGCTTGAATACGATGATAAAGAAGTAGTACTTATAATAAGTGTTTAAGAGAGAAACGAATTGGTGGGATCGTTTTACATAGATTATAAGGAATTCATCTTTGGAGTGATGTTAACCGCGTCCGTATACTCTGCGTTAAAGAGTCTAAAGTGCATTAGAACAAAGGTGGTACCGCGGGAACTCTCGTCCTTATTAGATAAGGACGATTTTTTTATAAAAGGAGTGTTATATGATGAGTGTGAAAGAACAATTACAAGCAATGAAAGAGCAAGCGAAAGAGCAAATTAAACTTGCAAGATCGATTCATGAGTTGAACGATATGAAAGCAAAGTATCTTGGTAAAAAAGGGTCTTTTGCGAGTATTATGTCGAAAATGAAAGATCTTTCTCCTGAAGAAAGACCAACATTTGGGAAGTTAACCAATGAAGCAAAACAAGTTATTTTAGAATATATTGAATCACAAAAAGAAGTAATTGAACTTGCGAAAATTGAAGCGAAATTACAAGAAGAAAAAATCGACGTGACTTTGAGTGGTCGCCATTTTCCTCATGGTCATTTACATCTTTTAACACAAATTAAAAGAGATATGGAAGAGTTCTTTATTGGTATGGGTTATACCATCAAAGAAGGTCCAGAAATTGAAATTGATGAATACAATTTTGAAAAACTCAATTTACCGAAAGATCATCCAGCGAGAGATATGCAAGATTCGTTTTATATTACTGATAACACATTACTTAGAACACATACGAGTCCTGTACAAGTACGTACGATGCTTGAAGATGAAGGGAAAAATCCAATCAAAATTATTTGTCCGGGTAAAGTTTATCGACGTGACGATGATGATGCGACCCACAGTCATCAATTTATGCAGTTAGAAGGACTTGTTGTGGATGAGAAGACAACGATGGCCGATTTAAAAGGAACGTTGCATGCGGCTGCTAAACACTTGTTTGGGGAGTCAAGAGAAATCAGATTAAGACCTTCATATTTTCCATTTACAGAACCAAGTGTTGAAGTAGATGTGAGTTGTCATAACTGTGGTGGTAAAGGATGTCATATTTGTAAACAAACAGGTTGGATTGAAATTCTTGGTGCTGGAATGGTCCATAATAACGTGTTGCGTGATAGTGGATACGATCCTTCAAAATATCAAGGGTTTGCTTTTGGTATGGGGATTGAACGCATCGCAATGTTGAAATATGGAATCAATGATATTCGTGCATTTTATACCAATGATTTACGATTTATTGGACAGTTTAAATAATGAAAAAAGACTTAGTAGTAGTCATTAATGGTGCTGGCACGAATGGAATGGAGCTTAAAGGACTCTACAATAGATTAAAGAAAAATGATGAGTATTTTGTGTATTATCCTGGGTATTTCGCAGGTGCATTTATTGGGGATTATTTTCCTAATTATCGAGTCAGAGATTTTAAGAAATTTATCGATGAAACAATTGAGATTATTAATGAAGATTGGCGACATGTTTATTTGATTGGATATAGTCTTGGGGCAGCGACTGCTGCGATTATTGCGAATAGAGTTGAGAAGATTGATAAATTGGTGCTCATCGCACCAATTATTAAAAATCCAAATTATAATAAATTTTTACGTGGATTAAGTGCGAGTTTGGCTTATTCAAAACATCTTTCTCGTGTTCAAAAAATCTTTTATCATGAATTTATTAGAAGGTTTACTCGTGTTCCGAAAATCAATATATGGAATTTACAAAGATACTTGTTTTATACAAAGAAATATTTGAGAAATATCAAGGTAGATACATTGATTGTAGAAACGTTAAAGGATGAACTTGTGAAACAAAAATCAATCAATCAGTTGGAAAAGAATATAGAAGGAAAAGTTGATCGTTTTCAAGTAAATTCTAGTCATTTCTTATTCTTTGATCGAACGGTTAGAGAAAAAACAATCAATAAGATCGAATCATTTTTAGAGGAGGATTAACATGAATGTATCGTTGAACTGGTTAAAAGAGTTTGTAGACATTGATCTTTCAAAAGAAGAGTTAAGCAAACTATTTATTACTCATAGTGCGGAAGTAGAAGCTACTTACAATTTGGTGGATGCGAGCAATTTAGTTGTAGGGAATGTTTTATCAAAAGAGGCTCACCCTGATGCGGATAAGTTGAGTGTTTGTCAAGTTGATGTAGGAAACGAAACAAAACAGATTATTTGTGGTGCACCAAATGTTGATCAAGGTCAACACGTTATCGTTGCGTTACCGGGTGCTGTATTACCAGGAAACTTTAAAATCAAATCATCTTCTATTCGTGGTGTAAAGAGTGATGGAATGATTTGTTCTTTGAGTGAACTTGGTATTGAAAAGAAATACCATAATGAAGATGGAATTCATGTCATTAAAAGTGAGGTTACGATAGGACAAAATGCATTGACTGAACTTGCTTATGATGACGAAGTTCTTGCGCTTGAGTTAACTCCAAATCGTGGGGATTTATTAAGCATAATGGGTGTTGCTTATGATGTTAGTGCGATGACGAAAACACCAATTACGTTAAAACAACCTT
>DFNN01000116.1 GCA_002376065.1 Caryophanales bacterium UBA3566 | reverse complement strand
GTATTAATCGGATTCGTTGTTTCATTCATTGGTGGAGTTGTTGGTATGCTTATATTAATTGCATTAGGAAATACTACACTTGACCCAATGGTTATTTTACCAGGTGTCGTTCCTCACTTCTTCGTTGGAGCAACTGCTGGGGTATTTGGTAACGCAACAGGTGGTAGACGTGGTGCTGTTATCGGTTCATTCGTGAACGGGTTAGTCATTACATTCTTACCATTATTCTTATTACCAGTTATGGGTGATTTAGGATTTGCGAATACAACATTCTCAGATGCTGACTTTATCGGTGTTGGAATTATTATTGGTTGGGTAGCAACATTCAATCAAGCTTGGTTAGTTACATTGTTGATTGTTGGTTTATTCTCATTACCATTTATTCATGCAATTTTCAGCAAAAAGAAAGAAGCACCAAAAGCTGCATAAAGAATAGTCATAAAAGGGAATGTGAAAGCATTCCCTTCACATTGAAAGGAGCTCCATATGAACAATAAACAATTTTCTGCACAAATTCGTTTAGAAACATTAAAAGAACTACAACATAGAACATTTGGACATATTGGTGGAAGTATGTCAATTGTCGAATTGTTGAGTGTGTTATACAATGACATCATGCATGTCGATCCAAAAAATCCAAACGACCCTACGAGAGACTATCTTGTCTTAAGTAAAGGGCATGCTGGACCAGCTTTATATGCAACACTCGCACTAAAGGGATATTTTCCTCTTGAAATGCTTAAAACTTTGAATGATAACGGTACGAATTTACCATCTCATGCCGATAAAAATAAAACGCCTGGAATTGATATGACTACTGGTTCTTTAGGGCAAGGATTAAGTGCCGCCGTTGGTATCGCTAAAGGATTAAAAATTCAAGGGAAAGATAATCGCGTATTCGCGATTGTTGGTGACGGGGAACTCAATGAAGGACAGTGTTATGAGGCATTGATTTTTGCGTCGAAACATCATCTTGATAATTTGGTGGTCTTTGTTGATGACAATAAGTTACAACTTGATGGTCCAACAAAAGAAGTAAGTGACATCGGGAATTTAGATGACCGATTCCGTTCTTTTGCATTTGATACAAGAAGAATTGATGGACATAATGAAGAAATCATTAAAGCATCAACGATTGATGCATTAAACAAAAAAGGGATGCCAAGCATCATTATCTTAGATACAATCAAAGGAAAAGGGATCAAAGAATTTGAAAACCTAACGGAAAATCATCATATGCGCTTTAGTGAAGATGACAATCAACTCTTAGATAAATACATCGCACTTTTAGAAGGTGAAAACAATGAGTAATTATATAAAAGAAGTGACCAAAACAAAAGAATTACGTAAAGTATATGGAAACACATTGATTGATATGATGACAAAAGATGAAAGAGTCGTTGCCTTAGAAGCAGACTTAATGAGCGCAATTGCGACAAAATCTGTCCAAGATACCTTTGCAGATCGACTCATCAACTGTGGAATTCAGGAAGCAAATATGATGGGTGTTGCTGCTGGATTAAGTGTGACTGGGATGATTCCTTTTGTACATAGTTTTGGAATCTTTGTCACAAGAAGAGCGTATGACCAACTATTTTTATCACTTGGATATGCACAGTTAAATGCTCGCATTATCGGTAGTGATGCTGGGGTAAGTGCAACGCATAATGGAGGAACCCATATGCCTTTTGAAGATTTGGCGCTTGTCAATGCGATTCCAAACAGTATTGTGATGGAGATGAGTGATGATACGATGTTTGAACAATTGCTCAAAAAAACAAAAGATGAATATGGATTATACTATTTCCGCATTGTCCGTAAAGAAATGCGCAAACTATATCATGAAGATCAAACCTTTGAAGTCGGAAAAGGAATTGTCTTAGAAGATGGATCTGATGTTACAATTGTCGCGAGTGGAATTATGGTCGATGAAGCATTAAAAGCACGAGAAATACTCGCAAAAGAGGGTATTGACGCTGCGGTGATTGACATGTTCACGATTAAACCGATAGATGAAACATTGCTTGTTGAATATGCAAAGAAAACGAAATTGGTTGTAACCGCAGAAAATCACAATGTTATTGGTGGACTTGGTACAATGGTTTCACAATGTATTGGAGAACAACATCCTGTGAAAATGAGACACATTGGTGTGAAAGAATCGTTTGGGCAAGTAGGAACAAAAGAATATTTACAAGAAGTATACAAATTACGTGCAGTGGACATTGTAGAAGCTGTGAAAGATGGACTGAAATAATGTATATTTTAGATACTGCAAATATCAAAGAAATTATTGAAGCGATTCAGTATTATGAAATTGATGGTGTAACAACCAATCCAACAATTCTCACACGTGAACACCAAAAAGACTATTTTGCATATTTAAAGAAAATCAAAGAAGTATTACAATATAAGCGTCTTTTTGTCCAAGTAACCGCTACATCATTTGACCGCATGAAAGAAGAAGCAAACTTGTTGCTTGAAACATTAGGACATGATATCTCAATCAAAATACCAGCAACAACTGATGGATTTATGTTGATGAAGCATTTAAGAGGAAAAGTACACATCACCGCGACCGCTATTTGTTCTTATGAACTTGGTCTGATGAGTATTGCTTGTGGAGCGAATGCACTTGCGCTTTACATCAACCGTATGGCGAATGAAGGAATTGATGCCAACCAAGTAACGTTTGATTTACGTCGTTATATTGATCAAGTAGATAGTGAAACGAAACTGATTGGCGCGAGTTTTAAGAATGTTGCACAAATCAGAGAAAATCTTTTAAGTGGTGCACATGAAGTCACCATCTCTTATGATTTATTAAAGACATCAATGAAGGCAAAAATTCTTGATGACAGTGTGGCACAATTCACAAATGATTTTCAAACTGAATATCAAGTAGAAGATGCGACGAAGTTAAAGAAATAACAAAAGAAAAAAAGCATAGAAAAAAGAATTGGGCGGTTTTCCAATTCTTTTTTCAATAGATTATAGAGAGCGTAATACCTTTTTAGGCAATAAGTTTAAATTTTTGAAATTGCGATACTAACAAATCTAAGATTTTTTCTTCTTCAGGTCCTTCTACAGTAATCGTGATGTCGGCATCTTTTGGGACACCCAAACTCATGACACCTAAAATGCTTTTTAAATTAATTGTTTTGTTTTTATATGTTAATGTAATGTCTTCTTCATGTTGTGCAGCTTCTTTACTGATGATTGATGCAGGTCTAGCGTGCAATCCCGCCTCATCAACAATCTTCACTGTTACTTGTTTCAAATCAACACATCCTTTTGCAAAAATATTATTTTTATCTTATGTTACCTTATCTTTATTGTAACAAACACCTATAAACAATGTAAGTACAACCTCCTTCATTTTTTTTGTGCTTGTGAGTGGACTCTTGCTTAACTATGACAAAATGAATAGAAAAGAGGAAAAAAAATTAATTTTCCTCTATTAATAATTGATCAATAGATACCGCAACAGGTGTTCTTTTCTGGTAAATATAAATATTGTCAAACCCAGCTTGTTTCGCAACTCTTAACGCATATTGAAAGTTTTGTTGGAGTTTGCTTGGTGTATGCGCATCACTTCCGATGGTGAGATATGTTCCACCTAACTCTTTGTATAATTTTAGTAGTTTGAATGTTGGAAATAGTTGTTGATATCCTTTTGAGGTATTGAGTTCGATGCCTTTGTTGTTTTTGATGATCGTTTTTAATATCTTGGTGATGATTTCTTGATGTTGTGAAAAATCGTAATCATCTATTTCTTTGATGTATCTAGTGATATAATCGATATGTCCAAAAATATCATAATTGTTGAAGTTTTCTACTGTATCAAGGACGACTTCAAAATATCGTTTGATGCTTTCTTCAGTTGTTTTATTGTTAAAAAAATCACCATAATAAAAATCTAAACCATCAGCGACATGAATCGAACAAATCACTAAGTCAAAGGGATAAGTATTGATAAAGGTATTGATTGTTTCTCTGCTTTTTGGTTGATAACCTATTTCTACACCAGTATATAAGGGAATAGAAGTGGTTTTTTGTAGTTCTTTGATTTGTGCAAAATATTGGTCATAATTTGAATAGTGAAAAAACATCGGAACTGGTGAATCAATGTCTACATGGTCGGTGAACATTAGACCATTTTGACTCAGTTTTTTGGCTTCGTTAATGTAATTTTCTATCGTCGCATCAGGGTATGCATCTGGTGAATAAATTGTGTGCGTATGTTGATTGATGTAATTCATTATTTTGCCCTTTTGGCGAGTTCTTTCGATAAATCATTGATAACGACACCTTTTTCAACCATTAAGACAAGCGCGTGGAAGACAAAATCACTTAGTTCATAGATTAGTTCTTCATTG
>DFNN01000090.1 GCA_002376065.1 Caryophanales bacterium UBA3566 | reverse complement strand
CTTTGATAATTATGAAGGTTTTTATAATTTTAGCCAATTTCCTAAAAACTTTACCCTACTTTCCAAAGATAATATTCGTATTTATCGTTTAGATGCAAGCAACAGTTCTTATGATCAAAACAGGGATACATTCCAAGCTTTCTTCTATACAGAAGAATCAATACTAATTGATGCAGTTAATTCTAATATCAATATTGAGGGTTCAATGTATGCTCGAGCAAAAGGTGATACAAAAAATCCTCTTCCATTTATTGATGCAGAGACTCTCTTACCGATAGAAGGAATGATCATCAATAGCGTGATGGGTTATCATGATGGAGATGGTAATATTTATCCTTATGGTTCTTGGGCAGTAGATTCATATACTCGTTTCCAACTTAGCAACATAAATCGAAATCATGATCAAGAAGACTTTATGAATCTTCCATATTTCCAAGTATCAGTTGTTGGAGATGCTGTGTTTGTTGATGATGAATATGTTATTGAATAATTAGTTTATTAATCTCATATAAAACAGTACTGTTGACCAGTACTGTTTTTTTTAGTTATTTAATATTGCAATCCTTACTTCTAAACATTATAATTAAAATAATACTATTCTAAAGAAGGTGATGGTCATGGATAAAAAAGGTGTTACATTAGTCGAACTACTTATCGTCATAGTTGTTATTGGTATCATCGGTACATTTGCCATCATTCAAGTGACTAAAATAATCCACAATACAAAGGTTGAAGTGGATACTTATAACGTAGCTGTTTTAAATGATCTAACAGAAAAATATGCGCAATATGAACAAATAACATCGGGCGATATCTTTTTAGGTTATTCAACTGATCCTGAAAGAATTAGCACATTAATTAATAAAAAACTCATCGATAAACCAATCACTCCGCAACAAAGTGATGCGACATTTGAATGGGATATCGATGAACAATTATGGACACTTGCAGGTGGTGAACTATCTACATCTTTCTCAAACAATCCAAGCGATTATCAGTTCACGACATATACACTAGATGATATTTGGGATCAAGGCTCTGTTTCAATTGATGAATCCGACTGGACTTATAGTGAAGATGGTTACATAGAAAATGGAACAGGCGAAAGTAGATTATTCATCCCTATCAACAAAATCACATATACAATAAGTGCTACTGCTGCATTAGAAGAAGGTTCTAATGGTGGATACGGAGTATTTTTTGATACTTATTTAGAAAATGATAATGAAGATAGAGATTACGGATATATTCTTCAATTTGACCGTGGATGGTCAGGAGGCGCTTTTGTTGTAAGACCAAGATCAAACGGAAATGAAGGAAATGTTGTATGGTCACTAAAAGCAACGGACTCACCCCTCTTCCCCTCTCGAGCTGAAGACCCTACTTGGTGGACAGATACACATACTATTAAAATAGTTGTAACAAACATCACTAGTTCTACTAGATCTGCTAAATTTTATGTAGACAACGATTATCTTGGTGAATATACCTACAGCAATGATATCGAAGGAAAACAACTATATACTGGTTTCCGTGGATGGGGTAGTTATTCAACGAAGTTTTATGGCATCACAATAAACTAAAAAAAAGAGCAACTTTATAAACAATAAAGTTGCTTCTCTTGTGACATTTAAACCTGACTCCAACCTAGTCTTGATAAGAACCCACCACCAGGTGGAAATATGTTACTCCAAAAAGGTGATGTTGCCTCATACGTAACTCCATTATATATAACTAAATCTCCTACTTCATAATCTGTAGAACCGTCATAAGGAAATGCTTGACTCCATTCTCCAATAACAATGGTCGCTGAAGAATCAACAGCATTTGGCGCAACAATATTGCTTGCCCAATACGCAAATGAATCATTTGTAACTATTAAAAATAACATCAATATTATGACAAACATGTGTCTAACTTTCATACGCTTCTTCTTCATCTAATCACCTCAAATAAAAACCAGTCGCAATCTAATAATATGCAACTGGCTACCATTTACAGGCCCTATAGCTTTGCGTCGCTTAGATTTCTCTAAGGTTGCCTAGTATCTATAAAAATTATAAAACATTCCTACTTTTTAGTCAAATGAAATTGTTTATAAATAAAAGATATTACTCCAAATAGTACATTTATTTATAGATTCACTACTTCCCTTATAAAAATACTAGGACAATATGTCCTAGTATTTTTCATGTTACTTAGAACGTTCATCACGTTCTTTTTTTGTTTTCCTTTTATATTCATACATCAACTGATCAGCACGTTCAACCAAATCTTCTGGTGTTTGATCATGTTCATCATAAATACTAGAACCAATCGATAAACCAAAATGATACTCTTTTTCATCATTACTTTTCAATACAAGTTCTTCAAACTCTTTTTTCAATTCTTCAAAAGCTAGATGATCTAAAGAAGTCACCAGGCAAGCAAACTCATCTCCACCAATACGATATACTGTCCCATATTGACCAAATGTCTGTTTGATGATGTTATACCCTTCTTTAATAACAGCGTCTCCCTCTAAATGTCCATACACATCGTTGATGTGTTTTAAGTTGTCCAAATCAAAGTATAATAAACGCAAAGTATCAAGCATATCACCATCTTCAAAAAATCGATCAAAATCTTGTTCATAAGCTAAACGGTTCTTCGCATCAGTGATTGGATCATTATACGCCAAATATTGATAAAACTCATTCTCATATCCAATTTTAAATCGCATGATTAAAAATTGAATGTAGTTATAAAGAATCATCAACATAATAATCGCGATACCAATGGCCATGAAATATGAGGTATAAGAAAAATCACTTCTAAAGAAAACAACAATTTCTAGTACACCAAAGATGGCAAAGACAATCAAATAATCAAACATTTCTTTGATTTGTTCATTCTTATAAGTAATTCGTTCAACAACAATGATACTTATCGTTGTCACCATACTAATCACCAAAAGTACTTGAGTAATGAGCACACTTTGGAAATAATCATAAATATCAAGATATTCTAAAATCATAATCAATGGTGTATACAAAGCGAACACACCAATCAAAATGAAGAAATATAAATGAAATTTCTTTTGTACATGAAAAAGCAAATAGCCAAACAAAGGAATTGGCAATAATGTCAGTGCAATATAAGAAAGTGAACCAATCACAAAAATATCACCAGTAAATAACTGCATCATCCTTGATTCACTGACCATCCAAATTCCTAAAAAGATCGCAAACAATCCCAAATAAACATTCGGCTTATTTTGATTACGATATAAAAAGAGTCCAGAAACCATCAATGCAAATCCAGTCGCAAATGTTAACAACCCAATCAATAATCGATATCCATAAGAAAAGATAATTTCCTTCATCAACCCACCGAAATCGCCATAAAAAATAGGGTTCACCACACCTGACATCGCACTATATGGTGTAGAAAACTCGACAGTGAGTGTTTTTCCTTCACTACCCGTTGGTATATCAACAAAATGCCACATACTCGCATAAGTAAATTTATCTTCATAATTGATTTGATAAAGAATATCTCCATCCAGTCTCACGGTTAAATTTTGTAGTGAGGTACGAAACAATAATGTTTGTTTCACTGAAAAATCTTCATCTAAGGTTGTCTCTATCACAAATTCTTCTTCTGTATCTACAGCCAAAGTGGTGGGAATTTGAATGATAGATCCTTCATAATAGACTTCTTCAAAAGTATTCGCAGAAGGCAAACGAATTTTTGATGTATCATCGCTAATCACCAATCCAAAAACAATGATGATGATAAAAAACATCAAAAAGATAATGTATGGAATAATTTGTGCCCATTTTTTCATCGCGCAACCTCCTTTATTCGTCAGTTTTATTATATCACAATACTCTTATTTTGAACTTCAAGATAGTTAAAAAAACGCAAAAAGAATATTAACTTTCTTTTTGCGTTACTTTCATTGATTTGATTATGAATTCTTGTGGGAAACAAGTCTCATCAACATCTCCACCAAGCATTCCACCAATCGCCAAATTGATAATGACATAAAACGGATGATCAAACGGCCATCCTTCATGTGTCGTTACTTTTCCATCTTCACCTTTATCATAATGTGCATACTTTTGATCATCAATATAGTATGTTATTGAATGTTCTGTCCATTCTAAGCTATATTTGTGAAATCCGTCACTAAGACCAGGAATCACCGTATCATAATAATACTCAGAACCTGTGCGATGATTATACGCTTCTGTGTGTAAACACATAATCACTTTATCTAAATCACGTCCAACATGCTCTAAAATATCAATTTCACCACTTTTTGGCCAATGTCCATATCGATTATCATTGCTCATCATCCAAAGAGCAGGCCAAGTACCTTTTCCTTTAGGTACTTTCGCCACAAAATCAATGCGTCCGTATTGAAAAGAAAACTTTTCTTTCGTATGGATACGCGCACTCTCATAAACCCCATCTTTATAAGTGGCTTTAATCACCAATCCATCATTAAAATATAAATGATCAGGATCATCAACATAATGTTGTAATTCTTTATTGGCCCACTTCTCACCAACAGCGACATGAAATACATCGCGTGGTAATTCTTTCATCTTTGTAAAATCTAAATCAAGTAAAACCTTCATCATCTCATCACCTTTGTTGTCTCACCAGTAACCAAATACGTATCTACTGTCACTGTTTCACCTTTTAATTTACGTTTTTTCTCATCAATCATTTGTAAGATTTGACTCGCTGCGATGGTTCCCATTCTTCTTGTATCTTGCTTGATGGTTGTCAGTCTAGGATGGATCACTTGCCCAATCTCAATTCCATCAAATCCAATCAAAGAAAAATCTTCAGGGACACTTTTTCCAACTTGTTGAATTGCCTGCATTGCACCAATTGCGAGCATGTCTGATGCACAGAATACTGCGGTAGGTGGTACTTGCAATTTCAACAATTTTTGCATCGCTTTGTATCCATCTTCCTTAGAAAAGAATTCACCTTCCACTTGATAACCAAGCGGAATTTCTAAATTTAGTTTTTCCATTATCTCTTCAAAGAATTCTTTACGTTGCCCACCAATATAGGTGTTTTCTCCACCATAAATATTGGCGATTTTGCTGTGTCCTAAATCACGCAAATAACGTACTGCTTGCTTAATACCATCCTCATTGTTCGAGGTAATATTGAGCAATCTAGTGTCACTATAGTCAATCGTCACCATTGGCAACGTTGAATCATATAATTCAATCATCTCATCACTATTAAAATCCGCACAAAGAACAAAAATACCCTCTACTTGCTTACGCTTCGAATGCTGCAAATAACTTCCATTTTGTCCGCCGGTATGTTTGCTTAAAAACA
>DFNN01000091.1 GCA_002376065.1 Caryophanales bacterium UBA3566 | reverse complement strand
GGTGAAATGCTTTTTTATGGGGCGATGACTGTTGGTGATCAAATTCATGTGGTGTATGGTGAATATGATGGAACAGTGATAGAGACGACATCTTTGGATGTACCTTATAACAATTATTTTATGATGATGGTGCAAATGGATGATGATGTACTCGCGGTAATGAGAACGAATTATTTGATGGATTATCAGATTAGAAAGACAATTTATACTGAGGATGATATATTATACATCATTGATTAGGAGGAATTTCCTCCTTTTTTTTGCTTTTTTATATGTTTATTTATAAAAATTATTATTAGCATTGTGTTTTCGTTTTATGTGTTTTATACTCTTCACGTACCTTGGTACAAAAACATAAAAAGGAGCAGTTTGCATGAAAAAATTATTACTTCTAGGGTTAATGACATTAGGGATAAGTGTCTTAAGTGCTTGTACATTAGGTACAGGTAATGATGGAGATAGAAGTATCACAATTTATAGTGAACGTCACTATGAGAGTGATCAAAATCTTTTTGATCAATTTGAGGAAGAAACTGGTGTTTCTGTAAATGTGGTGAAGGCATCGGCTGATGAATTGATCACAAGACTTGAGCAAGAAGGTTCTGATACGGAAGCAGATTTGTTGTTGATTGCGGATGCGGGGAGACTTGGTCGCGCGAAAGACATGAATTTATTACAGGCTGTAGAGTCTGCGTTATTAGAAGAAAGAATTCCTGAGATTTATCGTGATATTGATGATACGTGGTTTGGGTTAACAAAAAGAGCACGTGTGATTGTGTATCATCCTGATCGAGTGAGCGAAAGTGATCTTTCTACTTATGAAGCATTGGGAGAGTCAATGTGGGAAAATAGAGTAGTGATTCGCAGTAGTACGAATATTTATAATCAATCGATGATTGCGTCAATGCTTGCGATTCATGAGGAAGCATATGTGAGAGATTTTGTTTCTTCACTTGTTGGTAATTTTGCGAGATCACCTGAGGGGAATGATCGTGATCAAGCAAAAGCAGTGATGGCTGGATTAGCTGATGTGGCGATATTGAATACGTATTATATGGGTAAAATGGCGTATTCAAGTGATCCTTTTGAAGTAGAGGTTGCGGAAGCTTTGCGTGTGTTTTTCCCAAATCAAGAGACGACTGGTACACATGTGAATGTCAGTGCGATTGGTTTAACGAAACATGCGAAAAATGTTGATGATGCAATATTGTTGATGGAATATTTGGCTGGAGAAGAAGCACAAGGTGTATTTGCGAATGCGAATTACGAGTATCCAGTGAACGAGAATGTGGAAGCACATGAGTTGCTTTCTTCATGGGGAGATTTTGTTGCCCAAGATTTGTCATTAACACAGCTTGGCGTTTATGCGAATGAAGCTGCGATTTTAATGGATGAAGAGGGCTGGGAGTAGGAGGTCATTGACTTGATGAGATTAAGACAACACTTACATAGTTTTTCAATTGTGTCAATCATTGTATTTGTGCTTGTTCTTGTGGTGTTTTTACAGTTGTTTGCTGGGTTCACTGGTGAAGCAAGTGATGCATGGATACATATTAAAGAATATTTATTGTTTGATTATATTAAGAATTCTTTTTTCTTAGTACTATTTACCGCACTTTTTAGTGCGGTATTTGGTTTTGTAGGTGCTTATCTTGTTACGTTTTATGAGTTTCCTTTTCGCAAATTCTTTGGTTGGGCAATGATTTTGCCTTTGGCAGTTCCTTCTTATATTGCGGCGTATATTTATGGTGATATGTTTAGCTATACTGGGATTGTTTCTAGGTTGTTAAGAGGCATTGGGATTGTTTCGCAAATTGATGTGATGAGTTTGTTTGGTGCGAGTATGATTTTTGCGTTGACACTGTATCCTTATGTTTTTATGACAGTGAGAAGTAGTTTGAATAAACAGTCGAATGAGATTTATGAGAGTGCACGATTGTTAAAAGTAAGTAAGAGTAAAATATGGCGAAAGATTTTATTACCACTCTCAAGACCAGCACTTGTTGCGGGTGTGTTGCTTGTTGTGCTTGAGACACTCAATGATTATGGAGTTGTAAAGTATTTTAATGTTCGCGTATTTAGTTTTGCGATCTTTGATGCTTGGTTTCGACTTGGTGATGTTGGTGCGGCGATTCGGTTATCTGGTGTGATGTTGATTTTTGTGTTTGTGATTGTCGTGATTGAACGGGTACTGAGGAGAAATAAAGTATATTACACTTTGCAAGGTAGAAAGAGACTGAGAAAAGCTCTTTCAACAAAAGCAAAGGTGTTTGGATACATGGCGTTAGGTTTTCCTTTAATGTTTGGGTTTATCATACCGGTGATCTATTTGAGTTATTATAGTTTGTTAACATATAGTAAAACCCTTGATATGGAATTGCTTTATGTCACTGTGAATACATTGAGTATTAGTGTGGTTGCGACCCTGATTACACTGTTTATTGCTTTATTTGTGGCGAATTTGGATCGTTTTACGACGAGTAAGTTCTTTAAAAGAATGATCAATTTTATCACCCTTGGATATGCGATACCTGGGGCAGTACTTGCGGTGCTTGTGAGTTTGTTCTTTATTGGAATGGATCGAGATCTTGTGCCACTTTATCAACTCTTTGGTGTTGATAAAACATTGGTGTTGACAAGGTCACTTGCGATGTTGAGTTTTGCGTATATATTAAGGTTCTTAACACTTGCTTTTAACAATATAGAGAGTACTTATCAAAAGATTGGTCCTTCTTATACGGAGGCTTCTTATACATTAGGACAAGGGAAGTTAAAGACGCTTTGGAGTGTTGATGTACCGATGTTGAAAGATGGGTTGATTTTTGCGTTTGTGATTGTCTTTATTGATGTTGTGAAGGAACTACCTTTGACGCTTATATTAAGACCAACGAATTATGATACAATGGCGACAAAGGTGTATCAATATGCATCTGATGAGATGATTCATGAAGCGAGTTTACCGAGTTTATTATTGGTGTCAGTAGGTGTAATCATGATTTACTTGATTACACATAGAAAGCTTAAAAAGAGGGTGAAATGATGTATTTAGAGGTGAAAGATATTGATTTTTCATTTAAGGATGAAACAATCTTAAAAGAAGCGTCTTTTTCGATGAAAAAAGGAGAAATCGTTGCGTTACTTGGTCCTAGTGGAAGTGGGAAAAGTACGTTTTTACGTGTGTTGACTGGATTGGCACATATATCTCGAGGACAACTCTTTATTCATGATGAAGAAATCACAAAATTACCTCCTGAAAAACGTCATATTGGGATGGTTTTTCAAGATTATGCGTTGTTTCCTCATATGAGTGTCAAGCAAAATATTATGTTTGGGATTGAACATCTGAAAAAAGATGATCGCTATTTACAATTACACAAAATGTTAAAATTGACAAACTTAACCGATAAATGTCATAAGTATCCTCATCAGTTAAGTGGAGGAGAAGCGCAAAGAGTTGCGCTCGCGAGAAGTTTGGCTGCGAGTCCTGATTTACTATTATTAGATGAACCTTTCAGTAATTTAGATACTGAGTTAAAAGCGGGTATTCGCTTGGAATTAAAGGAGATTTTAAGTAGTTTAGACACGACTTGTTTGTTTGTCACACATGATATAGAAGATGCACGTGCGATTGCGGACAGTGTTTATACAATTGAGAATTATAAAATCAAAAAAATAGAGAATGCGAACATGTGAAAATGTAAGCATTCTTTTTTGAATTTTTTATAATTTGTTATACAATGTAACTGTATTCAAAAAGGTTTCAAAATTTTTTTATGCTTATTTTATTTATAATAATTATATATAGGAGGAACAACAATGTTAACCACAAAATTTGATCCACTGAAAGACAAAATGTTGCAAGTGCTTGATCCGAAGGGTAAAGTTGTTGATGCAAAGTTAGAACCAAAGATTGATGATGAGACACTCATCAAGATGTATGAGACAATGTTACTTGGACGTACTGCGGATACCAAAGCACTCCAATACCAACGTCAGGGGAGAATGCTAACTTATGCACCAATTAAGGGACAAGAAGCAGCGCAAGTAGGGGTTGCTGCAGCGTTAGGAAAAGAGGACTGGTTTGTACCAGCTTTCCGTGAGATGGCCGCATTACTTTATAAAGGTGCGCCACTGAAACAATTGTATTTATACTGGTATGGTAATGAAGAGGGAAATCATTTTGACCCGGACTTGAAAATCTTGCCGATTAGTGTACCAATCGCATCACAAATTAATCATGCGGCGGGAATTGCTTATGCTAGTAAGATTCAGAAAAAAGAAGAAGTAACGGTTGCTTATGTTGGTGACGGTGGAACTTCGCATGGAGAATTTCATGAGGGTGTGAACTTTGGTGCGGTGTTTAATTTACCAATGATTACCGTGATTCAAAATAACCAGTTCGCGATTTCGACACCAAGAAGTGTCCAAAGTAAAGCGAAAAACTTAGCGACAAAAGCGGTCGGTTATGGTATTCCTGGTATTGTGGTGGATGGAAATGATCCACTTGCGATGTATATCGCGACAGTTGAAGCACGTGAGCGTGCATTGAAAGGTGATGGACCTACTTTGATTGAGGCTGTTACTTATCGTTTAGGGCCACATACAACAAGTGATGACCCTACAATTTACCGTGATGAAAAAGATTTTAAAGATGCAGAAACAAAAGATCCACTCATTCGTTTCAAACAATATTTGATTGATAAAAAATTGTGGAGCGATGAAAAAGATGAAGAGAAAATCAAAGAATTTACAGATTACTCAAATAAAATCTTTAAAGAAGTAGAAGAAACTGGTCTTGTTGATCTTGATGATGTATTTGATTATCAATATGAGACATTACCACCACATATAGAAGAACAAAGACAAAGAGCGAAAGAAAGAGGAGGCAAATAAAATGGCAGTTATGACAATTTTAGGAGCCATTAACCATACGCTTGACCAACAAATGGAAAAAGATGATTCTATTGTATTATTAGGAGAAGATGTTGGTTTTGAAGGTGGCGTATTTAGAGTAACAAAAGGGTTACAACAAAAATATGGAAAAGACCGTTCAATTGATACACCTTTAGCGGAAGCTGCGATTATTGGTAGTTCAATTGGAATGGCAATGAATGGGTTAAAACCGATTTCAGAAATGCAGTTTAGTGGGTTTATGTTTGATGGATATAATCAACTTGTATCGCATGCTGCACGTATGAGAAATAGAACACGTGGAACATACAATTTACCAATGGTGGTTAGAATGCCATATGGTGGAGGTATTAGAGCGCTTGAACATCATAGTGAATCTTTAGAAGTATTGTTTGCGCATATACCAGGATTGAAACTTGTCATTCCTTCTACACCATATGATGCAAAAGGATTGCTTGCTAGTGCGATTGCGGATCCTGATCCAGTGATTTTCTTTGAACCAAAAAGATTGTATCGAGCATTTAAACAAGAAGTACCTGAAAAAGATTATAAAGTAGAAATTGGAAAAGCACGCGTTGTCCAAAAGGGTGACGATATTACGGTTGTTGCTTGGGGTGCATTGATGCCTGAGGCAATCAAAGCAATTAAATTATTGGAAGATCAAGATATTTCAGTTGAGTTAATTGACTTACGTACGATTGCTCCATGGGATCGTAAAACAGTTGTTGAATCAGTGAAAAAAACTGGTCGTTTCTTAGTTGTCCATGAAGCATATACTTCATTTGGACCAGGTGCGGAAATGATTAGTGTGATCAATGAACAAGCATTTTTATATTTAGAAGCACCACCAACAAGATTAGGCGGAGCAGACATCACCATTCCTCTTCCTAAAGGTGAACATCACTTCATCATTACCCCAGAACAAATTGCGGATAAAATTAAAGATGTTGTGAAATTTTAAGGAGTGAAACTATGGTTGATTTTAAATTTGCAGATATAGGAGAAGGTATTCACGAGGGTGTAATCCTGAAATGGGAGTACAAAGTCGGAGATACCATTGAAGAAGGAGAAACATTGGTCGTTATTGAAACTGATAAAGTAAATGCAGAGATTCCTGCGCCAACAAGTGGTGTGATTAAATCACTTGGGCCAGACGTTGGAGAAACTGTGCATGTTGGTGAAACATTAGCGAA
>DFNN01000092.1 GCA_002376065.1 Caryophanales bacterium UBA3566 | reverse complement strand
AGTTTCGATAATGATGATTTTAAAATAGAAGACTTTGATGTATCTGCGGGTATCTATAATATTCATGTAGAAGGATATAGTTCAGCGCAATATGGTGAATATACGTTATTTGTGATTTATGATGAAATCATCACTGAACAATATTATATTAGTCCAAATAGTATGGCGAGTGATTACTTGAATAGTGAGGCAACTGATACATATCAGTTCACACTAGATAGAGCTGGATATGTGTATGCATATTTGGATAGTAACTTTGATAGTGTTGGTTCATTAAATGAATATGGTGGGGATATACTCCTTACTTCTGATGATTATGGTACTGATACTGATTTCTATTTACAAGGGATCTATTTAGAGCCAGGTATTTATGAAATCAATATTTCTGGATTCACCCTCGGTGAATATGGAAATTATGATTTATATCTAGAAGTAGTATATGGATCAATGAATACTGCGAGTGTCATTACCTTCCCAACGGATGTAGAAAACACATTACAAGATGGTGGATATGATTGGTATTCTTTTGAAGTAGTGAACGCTGGGTTTTTATATACTTACGCGGATAGTGGTTTTGATAGTTTTGCCTATTTGATTGATGAATATGGATATATGGTTACTTATGATGATGATACCTATGGAAATAGTGATTTTGAGATTTCTTGGTATATAGAACCTGGTACATATTATCTTGTTGTGTGTGGTTATACAGTCTTAGATAGTGGATTATATTCTTTACATATTGATTTTACAGTACCGATAGATTAAGATGAATAACAAAAAAGGTTACAATTGTAACCTTTTTTGTTGTATTTTTTTTAATTGTTGTTAAAATGGTATTATAAGTTAAGTTTTAAGGTGGTGTAGAAATGGAAAAGTATTATTGTGATACATGTTTGTTAAAACAAGATACAAGTGTATTAAAGGCAAAAAAAACATTCACACATAAAAACAAAACAATAGAGATAGAGGCAAATGAACGTGTATGCAATGTTTGTCATGAAGTTGTATATGATGAAAAACTTGATGAAAAGATGCTTTCACTTGCCATTCATGAATATAATAAAATCTATGGATTGTTGGGAGAAGATATTATTTCTTTTCGAAAAAAATACAAGTTATCACAACAGTTGTTTTCTAATTTGCTTGGTATTGCGAAAAAGACATTGATTAGCTATGAAAAAGAATATGTAATTCCTGAAGAATCAAATGCTAGTCTTTTAAAATTGGTTGTGAAAGATCCTAGTACACTGATGACACTTTCAAATGACAAACATATTCCACTTGAAGAAAAACACATAGATCAATTGAGTGTTAGTTATGTAGGTGACAATAAAACTGAAAAAGAAAATAAGGAATTAATAAAAAACATTATTTTGTTTTTTACGCAATACGAAACATCTATGACAAATTTAATGAAAGGATTCTTTTATTTGGATTTTTCTTATTTCAAAAGATATCAAAAATCATACACAGGTATGACTTATTTTAAATATGAGTATGGACCCTTCACAACAAGTCTATATCAATACGTCGATGAGTTAGTAAAAGAAGGAAAAATGGAAAAGAAAACGATTGATTATAAAGATACAATGCAGTCATTGTATAAAAGCAATGTAGCAGTAGATAACTTATTGGTTTTTGGTGAAATAGATCATCTGTTAGATAATATCCACAAGTTTATCGAAGAGAACAATGCAGAAATAGTGAGTGAATTATCACATCAAGAAGATGCATGGCTTAAAACAGCAATGTATGAACCGATTTCTTATCAATTTTCGAAGACATTGAAATATGATTTCACGGAGAATAAATGATGATTATTAGTGTATCGAAAAGAACAGACATACCTGCGTTATATGGAGATTGGTTTGTGAGGAGATTAGAAGAAGGATTTGTCTATTCAGTGAATCCTTATAATGAAAAGCAGGTAAAGAACATTAGTCTAAAAAAAGAAGATGTTACTGCCTTTGTCTTTTGGAGCAAGAACCCTCAGGCATTTATGAAACATCTTGATAAACTAGATGAATATACTTATTATTTTCAGTATACATTAACGCCTTATGGAAAAGACTTAGAAAAGCATCTACCAAATAAAGAAACATTGATTGAAACATTTATTTCTTTATCGAAGAAAATTGGCAAAGAAAAAGTGATATGGCGATATGATCCCATCATATTGACAGATACTTATACCATGAAGAAACATATTGGATTATTTGATGAATATTGTGAAAGACTCGCTCCTTATACAGAAAAAGTAGTCATAAGTTTTGTTGATGAGTATGTGAAGAACAAAGAAACGTTTAGAGCGCTCAATATTCGCGAGTTAAAGACTATTGAAATGCATGTGCTCACAGATGCATTTTCTAAGATCGCAAAGAAACATGGGTTAGAAATTGAGACATGCGCAGAAGCAATTGATTTAGGTGCTTATGGGATCAATAAGACAAAGTGTATTGATGATAGTTTGATTGCTAGAGTAAGTGGTAAGACTGTCATCTATGAAAAAGATCCTTATCAACGAGATGAATGTTTATGTATGAAGGCAGTTGATATTGGAAGTTATGATACTTGTGTACTGGGTTGTCAGTATTGTTACGCGGTGAAAAGAAAAGACGTTTCGCTTAAAAATTATAAGAATCATGATGTATTTGGAAAGACATTGATTGATGTAGAAATTGATGAAGAGATCAGTGTGGCAAAAAAAGAGCCAACCCTTTTTGATAGTTAAGAAAACAATAAAATGATCAAATTGTAACACTTTTTCGACATCTTATTGAAAAAGTGTTACAATTAAGATATACTATGAATATAAGATGATAAATAGTATTAAGGAGGTGTTGCAATGACGATTAGTAAGAAAGCAATGATAGAAGAATATATAATAAATAACTACGAATTATCAGAACCAATTGAACAAAAAGAATTGTATAAAGTATTTTCGAATATTAAACCAATCACAATACGGCAAACATTACGACGATTGGCTGATAATGGGATGATTATTAGGTCAAAAAACATGGCAGGTGTTTATTTTTTACCGAATCCAACTCGGGTGTTAAGCTCCTATAATATGGATTTTCGAAAATATATTGAACAGAAGTATTTGAGAGATTCTCATGGTAATGTAGCCGGATACGAAAGTGGATTTTCAATAGCAAATTATCTAGGACTGACAAATCAAGTGCCTTCGGTTACACATATATATTCAAATAATGTTGGGGATAGAAAAAGAGAAATCGAAATAGATAATAGAAGGTTTGTCATTAATACACCCAAAATTGATGTAACATCAAAAAATTACAAATTCTTACAAATTCTTGATTTGATTACAAATTATGATAGATATAGTGAATATCCTATTCAAAAAGCGCTAAGGATTTTTGAAAATTATCTGGTTGATTTATCATTGTCTAATGAAGAGATTAATCAAATTCTAAGTTGCTATCCTATAAAAACACAGTTGAATTACTATAAAATGGAGGTAGATCATGTTATTACACCAAGATAAAGTGGTTTTCAAAGAAATTGTTTCAGAGGTCTCTAGAACTTTGGGATATAGAGAGGATCAAGTTGAGAAGGATTATTTTGTTTCTCTATTTTTCAAAAGACTGATGAACAAGTCTGATTTGCCAATTATTTTTAAAGGGGGTACATCTTTATCGAAAGTATACCATTTGATTGATAGATTTTCTGAAGATTTAGATATCGCTGTGTTGTTTGATGGAAGAAGACTTGGTGATGGCAAGAGAAAGAAACTGAAATATCAAATCATAGAGGTTGCAGAAGATTTGTTAATGAATGTTGTTAATATTGATGGGATTGAGTCTGATAGAGATTACAATTTTTACGAGATTTCCTACGATTATTATTTTGAACAGCGAAAGACTTTGCTCCCATTTCTATTGGTTGAAACTATATTGGCGTATCGTCCATATCCTTGTGAAGAAAAAGATGTTTATAATTATATTACAAGGTATTTAATGGATACTGATAGAGTTGATGTGATAAAAAAGTATGAGTTAGAACCATTTAAAGCTATTGTACAATCATTGGAAAGAACACTCATTGACAAATTATTTGCTATATGCGACTATCATTTATATGGAAAGTACGATAGATATTCTAGACATATATACGATATCCACAAAATATGGACATCAGTTCAAATAAATAAAGATATAATTAAAGAACTTGTTGTACCAATAGCGAAAGATAGACAATTATTCGGTATAAAAAATATATCATGCAATCCTGGTATGAGTCCAAATAATATTTTAGTAGAAATCATTGAGAATCAGGCATATGAAAACGATTATAACGAGGTTACTGCTGATTTTATTGTTCAATATGTGAGTTATGATACTTGTATTAATAGTTTAAGAGAAATAACAACTATGAATTTTTTTCCGGATTCCATTGAAAAGTATGAATGATATAAGACCTTTTTGTTATAGTAGTGAGCTGTTGTTACGTGGAATATGATGTATTAAGAAGATCACTCCTTGATGTAGAAATTAATGAAGAGATTCATGAGACAAAAAAAGAGCGAACC